>JANTGF010000015.1 GCA_024763075.1 Bacteroidales bacterium
TCCTGCTAAATCTCATGGAGGCTCCAGTGCTTGGTTTCATTTTGTCTTATCTTATCTACTACATAGCACAACCCTCATCCAACCGTTATATTTTCAGGGAAAATGACAACATCCCCATATATTTATTCATGAGTATAATCGTAGCTCTTTTTCTTTCACTGATTATCAGTGCTGAAGAGATATTTAAAGATTCCGGGATTTTAAAAAGAGAACGTTTTTTACATTTAAACAGGAGTAGTTATATTTTTTCCAAAATTGTCATTTTATTTACTATCTCAGCTTTTCAGACCTGGCTTTTTATATTGGTCGGAAACTCTATCCTCGGAATAAAAGACATGAATGTTTATTTCTGGATTGCACTTTTCAGTACAGCGGCATTTGGGAATCTTCTTGGCCTTAATGTTTCCGCCTCCTTTAATTCTGCCATCACAATTTATATAATTATTCCGCTTCTGATTATTCCCATGATGCTATTAAGCGGGGCTATGTTTAGTTTTGACAAACTCAACAGAAACCTGGGAAGCGTGGATAAGGTTCCGGCTATTGCCGAGTTTATACCAACCCGCTGGACTTATGAAGCACTTATGGTTCATCAATTTAAAGACAATCCGTTTGAGAAATATTTTTATGACCTCGAAAAGACAGAGAGTCAATCAGATTTTGAAATATCTCAAAGGATTCCTGCGCTTACTACTGCGCTCGAAAATACATATCAACTTTATAAAAACCGAAAACTTTCTTCAGGCAATGAAGGAAAAATACATTTGCTAAGAAATGAAATTGAACGATACAACCGGCTAATCCCGGAAAGAAAATTTACCAGAATTGACAGACTAAATATTGCTGGATTTGATGAAGAAATCGCTTTCGCCCTAAAAAACCATTTAGGGAAAATTGAGAGCTATTTTAGCAGAAAACTGCTTGATTCAGATAACCGGATTGAAAACAGAATTCAATATATGCTAAAAGAAAATCCTGTTTTATACCGGAAATTGAAAGATGACTATTATAATGAAGCTGTTGGGGACATTGTCAAGAGTCGCTTTGAAAGAAACAGAATTCAGGAATATAAGGATCATCTTATCCAGCATTACCATCCAATTTATCAGGATCCTGAGCCAATAGGAATACTTAATTTCAGATCACACTTTTATGCACCAAAAAAGTATTTTGCCGGAAAATATATTGCAACTTTTTGGTTTAATATTGCTGTTCTTTGGACGATGTCAATCGTATTATTTATATGCTTATATTTTGAATTACTTAAAAAGTCAATACAATTAATTGAAAATCTAAGGTTTAAAAATTAAAATTTCTATTTTTGTTAAACTATATACAACCAGGTTATGAAACTTAAAGTGAACATCCTACTCTTTCTGGTTATTTCAGGCATAATAATGAGTTGTAATCAGGGTAAAAACCGGACAACAGAAAATACATTCATCATTCCTGATTCTATTGATGAGGTGTCTATGCAGATACACGAAGAAGCAATGGCAGAAGTTATTGGCAATCTGGCCTCTCCGGTAGAGATTGCCGCTATGCTGAATGATCTGGGCATTCCATTTAACGGAACACTCATAGCTTCAACAGAAAAAGTGAAGGAACTTGAATCCGGATTTTATAAAGCACTTGCCCTGGGAGCCTATGGTGCTGATCTTGGGTATCTGAACATTTATAATAAGAATACTCAGATAATTGACTATATTTCATCCATTAAATATCTTACAGATGAATTAAATGTCGGGCAATTCTTTGACTTTAAAACATTGAATAGATTATGTGAGAACAAACATAATATGGACTCACTCATGTTCGTGTCTGTTCATAGTTTTAACCAAATGAATTCATTCCTGGAAAGAACCGGAAACGGAAAAACCAGTGCCCTTGTTGTTACCGGATTATGGCTTGAAGGTTTCTTTTTAGCTACGCAGATTGCTAAAGACAATTCAAAGGAAGAATTAATTGAAAGTATTGGCGATCAAAAAATCATTCTGAATGACCTGCTTTCATTAATCGGTAACTACTCTGATAATTCGGAGCTTAAGAAACTAAAACAAGAGCTGGAAAAGCTGGCAGTCATTTACGAAGGAGTTGAAATAAGCTATCAAACGGGAGAACCGGAAACCATAGAAAATGATGAAGGAATGCTGGAAATAATCCAAAATGAAAAAAGTGTTTTGCATATTACAGCTGAACAAATTGAAAGGATCAGGCAGGAAACTTATTTAATTCGAAATCATTTTATAAATTTATAGCCAAAAGTGAAGCCTTTAAATATTATCATGAAAAAATTACATTTATTGATACTTATAGCTTTTCTGGCAAATGCAATCCAATCCTTTTCACAGGGAGATAATAAATTATTGAATGATTGCATTGCTTCTTCCGGAAAGGATGCCTCCTATCTGAAAGATTTCACGATAAATTTACCGGAAGCAACCAATAAGCAACGCCCACCTGTATCAAAGAACAGCATTATTCTCAGGAAAAATACGACCTATAGGTTTACAGTTTGCTCAGAGAGCAATTCAGAATCGGAAGCTATTATTCAGCTTTTTGATACGCAGAGACTCATCGCCAGCACTTATAATAAAAAAACAGGGAAATGTTATAAATCTTTCAATTTTCATTGTTCAAAAACAGGCCCTTATAATATTTTCTTTTATTTTAAAGAAGGGAAAAAAGGAAATGCAATAGGTATTTTATCCTATGTGAAAAAGAAGTAAGCTCTGCAGAAAGCTCAAAATCAAGGAAACAAAATAAACTGAATTCTGTCTACAATACTGAAGTTTTAAACCTGATTGTTCATTGTTAAAAAATAAGTGGGATATACATAATCAGGATCATTCCGGCCAGATAAACTGAAAACAAGGATTTCGCTATCCAAGTTTCTTTTGCAAAAGAAAAATAATTTGCCAATATAAAACTTACCGGTAAGGCAATTCCTGTAACAAGGAATATTCTGGCTTCAGGTTGGAGAAATAAATAAGTTACAACTAGCACCAGAAATAACCAAATCAGCAAATAAAAATACCTTTTGGACCTTACCATTTTTTGATTTAAGTGAATGATCAGAGAAAAAGTTGTATAAAGTGCAAAAACCGAAATAAATATCAGGCTTATTATTCTTCCCGGTTCCAGCGAAAGTTCAAATCCTCCGTAAGAAAATACAGTAAGAATCATCTCATTTAAGTCGTTTACTGACCCGGTTCTAAAATAGCGAATTCCGTATAAGATCCACCAGGGAGTTAAATAACCGGCAAAAGAAACAAGCCAGTCACGCCAATGAGTGTAACGGAAGATTATAAGTCCGGTCCAGATTATAACCAATAATACTATAAAGGGCAAGTAAAACAAGCTACTCAGCGCAAACAAAAATCCGGAATTGTATAATGAAGCCAGATTTTTCTTTTTATGAAAAACTGAGAAAAACTGCATAAAACCAAGAGAAACAAAAAACATCCCCAACAAAGCAGGATTTATTTGCTGAATTCCTGTAACCCATGCAGATGATAAAATAAAAAAAAGTGACGGCAGATAACTTCTTTTCTCAATAACCTTACTCCCGAAGTTAAACCAGGAGAGCAAAAAAGATAATAATATCCACGCAACAAATCCTATAATAATTTTCAAGGTATCCGGGACAGAATAAAGGTCATTCAACATATTATCAAAAGGGGACCCGCCAAAGCTCCCATCATATAAATACACCTCGGGCTTTACAAAAACAGGTATCCAGGCTACCAAAGCTGTAATAAAAATTAAAATAATAACATAAGGGTGAATACTTTTAAAAGTACTTAACATAAGCTGTTTTGAATAACTTCAACTATTATAAATCAAAACCGATATCCTTTCTGAAATACATTTCCTTAAAACTGATTTTTGAAGCATTTTTATAAGAGACTTTTAATGCTTCCTTAAAATCAGAGCCATAAGAACTGACAGCCAGAACCCGGCCTCCGTTTGTTAAAACACTTCCTGATTCTTTTCTTGTTCCCGCATGATAGATGATGCTGTCTTCCACTTTCTCAAGTCCGGTTATCTTAAATCCCTTTTGATAGGCTTCAGGATATCCGCCTGAAACCAGCATAAGGGTAGTTACGGAGCGTTCATCAATTTCCAATTGTTCCCGATTTAATTCTCCCTCACTAACAAGATTGAGAATCTGAAGCAAATCCGATTTAATTCTGGGAATAACAACCTCAGCCTCAGGATCTCCCATTCTCACATTATATTCAATCACATAAGGGTCTCCTTCAACATTCATTAATCCGATAAAAATAAAACCTTTATAATCAATCTCTTCCTTCTTTAACCCATTCATAGTCGGTTTAACGATTCTTTCTTCCACTTTTCTTAAAAATTCTTTTCCGGCAAAAGGAACCGGAGAGACAGCCCCCATTCCACCTGTATTCAGGCCTGTATCTCCTTCGCCAATTCTCTTATAATCTTTAGCTTCCGGAAGTATAACATATGAACTTCCATCCGTTAAAACAAAAACTGAAAGTTCAATCCCTTTTAAAAAATCCTCAATTACAACTTTGCTTCCTGCACTCCCGAATTTCCCATCAAAAATTTCTTTTAATTCCTGATATGCAATTTCCAGATCATTCAGTATCAGGACTCCCTTTCCTGCTGCAAGCCCATCGGCTTTTAAAACATAAGGAGGTGTTATTGTTTTCAAAAACTCCCTGGCTTCTTCAAGACTATCCTTATTAAATGATTTATAAGCTGCGGTCGGAATATTATACTTCTGCATAAAGTCTTTTGCAAATTCCTTACTTCCTTCCAAAAGTGCACCTTTTTTATCCGGGCCTATGATCTTTATACCGGCAAGTTGCCTGTCATTATGAAAAAAATCCACAATACCTGCAACCAACGGATTTTCAGGCCCTACAATAAGCATATCTATTGCCATCTCCAGGCAAAATGCCTTTACCTTGTAAAAGTCAGAAATATCTATCTGTACATTTTCACCAGGTTCCGAAGTTCCGGCATTTCCCGGCGCAATATATAATTTGGTGAGTAGAGGGCTTTGGGCAACTTTCCAGGCAATGGCATGTTCCCTGCCTCCGGAACCTAAAATTAATACTTTCATTAAAGAATAATTATGTTATTATAGTTTGGGATAATAATGGTTTTCAAAGGTAATAAAGAAATTTTTATTCCATGAATTGATCCAAAAAATTTCCGCAATAAAAAACCCCTCATTTCTGAAGGGTTCATTATTAAATCAAACATACTTTTATCTCAGGAAATTGCCAAACCTGTAAATTACCATAATTTCATGGGAACCACCGGAAACAGTTGTAATATCAGAGAGGCCAATATCATAAGCATAACCAATATTCAATCCACCGGTTTGGTAACCCAGTTGTAAAATAATTGCATTTGAAGTCCGGTACGAAACACCCAAAGAAATCATTTTCATATAAGTAGCATAAACATTAACATCAGCCTGAAAAACACTTCCTTCCAGGTATTTCAAAAGAACAGAAGGTTCTAGCTCAAAATCCTTTCCTATTCTGAAATTATAACCCATATTCATAAAATAGTGTCTGATCCTTTTGTTGTCTGCGATATCACTGGCATCATACTCTATCCTACCCTGAAACAGCTGATAAACCGCTAATCCTAAGTAGTAATTCTTTGCATGATAATAAACACCAAAGGCAGCATCCGGTACAACTTTCTTTTCTGACCCCTGAATTACAGGATCAGTAGGATCTTCAACCACAAAGCTTTGTTTATTCAGGTAATACTGGTATAAAAAAGCTGACAATCCAAACGACAGGTATGAAGAATCAGTAGTATTTAAGGAAATATGATAAGCATAAGTTGCTTCCATACCTGTACGGCGTAAAGGCCCTTGTACATTATTAATTATCTGGAGTCCCACTCCCATACTTTTACCCACACCCAAATGTGTGCTTAAGCGCTGAGTAGTAGGGGCACCATCAATCCCAATCCAGGATTTTCTAAAGGAGAATGCAGTAGGCATTCCTTCCTCGCTACCGGCAACAGCGGGATTAATTTCGTATTTATTCAAATTATACAGACTACTGATGTTCATTTGTTGACCAAACATCATACCAGTCATACATAATCCTATTATCAGCAAATAATATTTTTTCATAACTATTGAATAAAATTTCCTATTTAATAATGTTTACCGTACCAGATTTAGGATTTTCTCCATTATCCAGATCTATGATATAGTAATAAGTTCCTGCAGGCAATGATTGCCCGTTATAGGTTCCATCCCATGGTTCGGGATACCCAACGGCTGAGTTAAATACCAGTGATCCCCAGCTATTGAATATCTTCACTGTTGCATTCGGATAATTCCATATCCTGTATATTGTCCATTTTTCATTGATACCATCTCCGTTCGGAGAAAATGCATTGTAAAGTTCAATCGTACAATCCTGTGTTGGTGAGAGTTTTACCTGCAGGTTGTTGCTGACTACAGGGCCACAATTATTTTCATCGTTCACTTCAACCGTATAAACACCCACCTTAAGTCCGGTAAAGTTACCGTCAGAATTCTGATCAATCACATTTGCTCCCTGCTTAAGCACATAAACCAATGTGCCGATCCCACCATTTGCAGTCACAATAACCGATCCTGTAGCTTCTCCCAGGCAGGTGTGTGTAGCATCTTCAGAAGTTATCAATATTGCATCCGGTTCTTCAACATTAACAAGTTCATCAGCTGACACACAACTGTTCGCGTCTCTGGCTGTTAAAGTATAACTTCCCTGCATTAAATCGGCAAAAATACTGTCAGAAACAAAGTTTGTACCACCGTCAATTGAATATTCATACGGGCCGGTACCTCCTGTCGCATGAATTATAATTTTACCGGTTGTTGAAGAATTACAACTCGCATCTTCAACCGTTGAAGATATCGTCACAGCTGTTGGTTCTCCAATTTCAACAGGATCTCCGGTTACTGTACAGGCATGTTCATCCTGTACCATTACGGTATAAGTTCCGGCTGATAAATTAATAATATTCGGATCAGACTGCCAGGTTGTACCGTTATCAATGGAATACTCATAAGGAGGCGTTCCTCCTGTTACATCCACTGCCAGAGAGCCATTATTATCTCCTGCACAACCGGTAACATCTGTCGGGGTAACAGAATTTATTATCACCGGTTCAGGCTCAAGAATTGTAACAGTTGTACCCAATACCATACAGGAATTCACATCACTAACCGCAACATCATAATTACCTGCTGCCAAACCCGGAAAAACACTATCTGCCTGGAATGATGTTCCTCCGTCAATGGAGTACTGTAAAGGTTGTGTTCCTCCAATGGCATGAATTACCAGACTACCTGACGGATCACCCGTACAAGAAAATACATGTGTAATACTCACGGAGTCAATGATAATTTCCAGTGGTTCCATAACTGTAAATGTTGTATCCTTTGAACAACTATTATCATCAGTAATGGTGACCATATAATCTCCAATGGTGAGACCTGAAATATCTTTTGTTGTTTCACCGGAATCCCATAAGAAACTATATGGAGAAGTCCCACCGGTTACATCAAGTGTAATTGCTCCGTCAGCCCCGCTGTTACAGGACACATCGGTAATACTTGCTGTTACCGAAATAGCATCCGGCTCAGCCAGTGTTTGACTGCCCTGAGCCGTACAACCGTTTTCATCTGTAACGGTAACTGTATAGGTTCCGGCTGGCAGTGAAGTAGCCTGTTTTGTATTTTGATGACCGAGGTCATCCCACAGATAATTGTAATTGCCAAACCCACCAACAGGATTAGCCTCCAACTCTCCATCAAAAGATCCATTACACAGAACATTCTGTAAAATATCAATAGTTGGCACTTCCAGCAAAGGAGGCTCTACCACAGTTATTGAATTAATCCCTTCCTGACATCCGTTGGCATCTGTAACCAGTATATCATAATCTCCAGGACCTAAATTTGCTATATCTGACTGACTGGAAACATATCCATCCGGCCCGTTCCAGCTATAAGTATAAGGTAAGGTACCACCGGTTGCTGTTATATTTATTGCTCCATCTGCTATCCCGTTACAACTGACATCCATTGTAGTATCACGGCTTACTGACAGTGAGGTTACCGGTTCAGAAATTGCAACATCTGCATTTGCAGTTTTCATATCTGCATCTGTTACAGTAACATGATAAAAACCAGCAATGGCTCCAATCAGAACAGAATCAGATCCAACCGGAGTTCCGGAATCATCCGTCCAGACCCAGGTATACGGGGCCCTGCCCCCTGTTGTAGTGACTGTTGCGGAACCATCTGCACCACCTTTACATTTTACATTTTTCGTTGAATCAGCAATAATAAAAGCAAGAAAAGCGGCATTATCATTTACTGTAAAAATCGTATCTGTGGAACAACCATTATCATCCATGGCTGATACAATATAGCTACCTCCATCAACTAATCCGGAAAGATCTTTGTCAGTGGAGGTAAAACCATTAGGTCCGGCCCATAAATAAGTATATGGTGCCACTCCATTGGAAACATTCAGTGTAACAGCCCCGTTTGCCCCGGGAGGAGTTACAATATCAGTTACAACCGAACCTGTAAAACTAAATGGAACCGGCTCATTTACTACATAAGCCGTACTGTCATAACAACCATTATCATCGGTAACCTTAACACTATAAGTACCGGCACTTAAACCGGTCTGATCTTTATCACCGGCTACCAAACCGGAACCATCTTCCGTTGACCATGAATAAAGATAATCAGTGGAAACCGTACCTCCACTTACCGTAAGTGTAATGGTACCATCATCTCCGCTATTGCATTTAACATCCGTTACTGTAGTGGAAACAGAAACTGGTAACGGGTCGTCAAGCGTTGAGGCAACTACCACAGTTTCATCAATAGCGTCTGTTACCGTTACCGTATAAGTTCCGCCAAGCAAATTGGAAATAGTATCATTCGTGCCCGTAAAACCACCCGGACCAACCCAGGAATAGTTGTATGGAGGTACTCCGTAAAAAGCACTAACAATCAACTGGCCATCAGCCGAACCGTTACAACTAATTAATTTATCTTTAACAATACTGGCTGTAAAGTTATAACCATATTTAAACAGGAACCCATCACTGTTCGGACTGGCAGTATTTGTAAGAGTTATAGGGCCTGCAGTAATGGAGGAAGAAGTAAACAAGCCGGTAATCAATGTTTTTCCATTTAAATTAATTACCAGATTTTGAGCCTTATCATCCAGATCTCCAATAATCTCTTCTGCAGCAACTTCATTTCCATCTATATCAAAAACAAAGAATCCGGTATTTGTATTCCCAGGGGAACCACTATCCAGTGTATCCTGGTTAATGATAACCTGACCAGCATAATTCCCTGCAAACTGCACCTGGTTCTGAAACAAGTTAACTCCATAAGCATTATCATCACCCCCTGAACCAATTCTGTGAACCCACTGCAGCGTTCCTGTCCGGTTATATTTTGTAACATACATATCCCATAATCCAATATTATCTAAAGGATCCGAATTGTTACCATCCGTACTTTCGAAAACAGCCGGATTAGATGCAACCTTACCAACAACATAAACATTACTGGCTGCATCAGATACCGTAGAATTCACATGGTCATAATCTTCAGTTCCACCAGCTGTAGCTTTTCCTAATACTCCCCATAAATAGGCCAGACTTGCATCCACCCGGATAATCATAGCATCCATGAAAGAAGCATCACCACTTAAAGATCCTGCCCCATTAAAATCTATATCACCTCTTAAATCACCACCAATAAAATAGCCACCATCATTACAAACAGAGATATCTTTGATGGTTGTTTGTTTTTGAGTTACTGTAAAAGCAGATATAGCCTGATAGTTCCCATTCAAATCAAATTCAGCAACAAACTGATCTTTTGGACCTACAGCAGTAATTGTCTGATCAGACACTCCATTGTTATAAATTAATTCCGTTTTAAAATTACCGATTACCCCAAGACTGCTATTGTTTTCATTAACTATAATACCTATTAATTTCTCAGTACTTGTTCCCCAGAAAATCCGCTTTGAGAAAAGAAAGCTTCCATCCGTACCATAAGCGGCAAGGAATGCATCGTAATTATCCGTGTTTTCTAAAGAATCTGTAGGTGTAAAATAAATTGTATTATCCTTGAAACTACCCACTACATACAAAGTGCCTGATTGGCTTAAGGCAATGGCTCCGACGTCATCCCTTCCTAAGCCAGCCAATTGAACTGACCATCTATAACTGCTATCTGAAGCAAAACTGGCAAGGAAAACATCCCAGTCCCCAACCAGGGCATGCACATCCGTTCCTATAGTCAGGTCTCCTGAGTCAAACTTGCCGGCAACATATACATTGTCGAGATCATCCGAAACAATATCAACAGGAGTTACATTCCCCGGACTTTTAAGTTGTTGACCCCATTGCCAGTCCTGACCATTAACAAATGACAAGTGAAGTAAAATAATACCGCAAGTAAGTAAAAAGTATCTCATGATAAATTTATTTGCTGGTTGAAAAATTGTATTATATTTCCAAAGATTACTAATATTGTATGAAAATCCTTAATTTATTGAGCTAAAGTAATTCAAAAATACAAAAAAAATTGTATCGGCATTAACAAAACCAACATTATTTTGTGAAAAATCGAATTTGTATTATAAATGTTTTCTACGGTACTTACCCGGAATGGTTCCGCTTCTTCCTAAAGAGTTGCGAAACAAACACTATTATAGACTGGTATTTTTTTTCCGACCAAAAAACGATCCCGTCTACATCCGGCAATATCAGACATATAGAACTATCTCCGGATGAATTCTCTATTTTAACATCAAAGACACTAAATATACAAACTGAAATAAAAGATTTTTATAAAATTTGTGATTTAAAACCTGCTTTTGGAAAAATCTTTCATGAATATCTAAAGGAATATGACTTCTGGGGTTATTGTGATATAGATCTGATTTTTGGAGATCTTTCATCCTTTATCACTGATTCATTTCTAAATTCATTTGATGTTATCAGTTTCTACAGTGGGTTTTTATCCGGCCCCTTATGCTTGTACAGGAATGATTTACAGTCTATTGAACTTTATAAGCACTCCTGCAGTTATCCGGATGTTTACAGGAATGCTGAACATTTGGGTTTTGATGAAAATATTCAAAGGCCTGAGATTAAAAAACTATCACTGCTTAAAATTACAAAAGCCATTCAGTTCTCCTTTGTTTATGTTTTTACAAAAAAACTACAAGAATTTTCATGGGAAGAGTTCAGATATCAGTTTCAGTGGTTTTTCAAAAAGAAAACCATTACTCAACATAAACTGGTTGATATGACGGAGGTTGTGTGGCTTAAAACGAAAAGATCTGAAATCCGATCGTATTTTAATGAGCTTCTGATCTCTGACAGGCATTACAACAGAATAAAATACAAAAACTGGAAACTTATCTGGGAAAACGGTAAACTCGTTGATCAAAAGAACAACAAAAGTATATTTGCTTTTCATTTCATTGATTTAAAGAATAACCCCGAATGGACAGTTGCCCGAAGCAATTATTTAAAAAATCAGTTTACAATAACACCAAAAGGAATTTATATTGAATAATAAAAATAAAATTTGTATTGTCATACCCTATTTTGGTGAATGGCCGGAATGGATAAGTTATTATCTGTTAAGCTGTAAATATAACTCCTCCATTGACTGGCAATTTTTCACAGATTGCGGCATTCCTGAAATCAGGTCAAAAAACCTGATATTTCATAAAATGACTCTCACAGAATTTAATCAATTGGCAGGAAAACAGTTAGACCTTGAATTATCCATTCGAAATCCATATAAATTATGTGATTTAAAACCTGCTTACGGACTAATTTTTCATGACTATTTGAAGGATTATGATTTCTGGGGATATGGGGATATTGATTTAATTTATGGTAGAATTTTTGACTTTATTTCCGACAAAAAATTAAATGAATACGATATCATATCAAATCATAGTGATTTTATTGCCGGTCATTTTTGCCTGCTTAGAAATAAGCCGGAAATTACACGACTTTTCATGAAAGGTGGTTACTATAAAAAAGCATTTTTGCAATCGAACTATACCGGATTTGATGAACAAATTCTGGATTTTAAGGTTTTTACAAATCCACGATATTTAAAATTAAGTAAGAAAATCAATACCGTTTATCACCTAGCTTTAAACTTAATTGTGAATAGTCCTGCTAAAAAAGTACTCAGGCCTGTTTGGAAAACCGTGAAAGAAAAAAAGAAAACGGAATTAAAAGATTTTACCAGCATTGTTTCTTCGACCCGGGAAAAAAAAGAAATTAAAATAATTTACAATACTACTTTTCAGTCTGATTTGATGTTTTTAAAAAGAAAAATCAAAAATTGGAATATAACATGGAATAGAGGTAAACTGGTAAATGAACAAACAAATGAAGACCTTTTATATTTCCATTTTATTTTATCGAAAAATTCCGGGAAATTCAGAATAGATCCCATACACGAGGATACTCAAAGTTTTAATATTCAACCAACAGGTATCAAAACATAAAGTATGAAAATTCTGATTATCATACCTCATTTTGGGATCTGGCCTCCATGGCTTGCATATTTCCTGCAAACATGTGAAGCCAATCCGGATTTTTCCTGGCTCATTTATTCAAATTGTAAAAAACCTGAAGTTTATCCGGAAAATGTAAAATTTATTCAGCAAAGTTTATCTGATTTTAATCTTCTGGCTACAAAAAAATTAAATATCAAAATAAACATCAGCAGGCCTTATAAAATATGCGATCTAAGGCCCTCATTTGGGGAAATCTTTGAGGATTATATTAAAGATTTTGATTTTTGGGGGTATTCGGATCTGGATCTTTTTTATGGAAATTTAAATCAGTTCCTTACGAAAAAGGTTCTTGCCAATTTTGATTTAATTTCTGTGAGAAAAGATTATTTCAGCGGGCACTTTGCTCTATACAGGAATACAACAATTGTCAATTCCCTTTACAAAAAGGGAATCCGGTATAGAGAAATCTTTCAGGATAATAATCACCATTATGCTTTTGATGAAAGATCAAATATCTACGGGAATAGGCTATTCCTTAATAAAAAAAAGAACTTGATGGAATCTATTTATTACCAGTCTGAAAAGATTTTAGCAAAATTAAGATATAAATTCAGAAAAGGTTACAACAAATTTTTCCCTGATGATATGACAAGCATTGTGTCAAAAGAAAAAACTGAAGGCAGGATCAGATACTTTGCTGAAGATCTAGTCCGGTCTGATCTTTGGTTTCTGAAAAAAGGTGTTTCCTCCTGGATGATATACTGGAAAAAGGGAAATCTTTATGATGTTACAAATAATAAAGAACTACTTCACTTTCATATAATAAAATCAAAATACAATCCTGATTTTAAAATAACCCCGTGTGAACATAATTCGGGATTTTCAATTTCATCAGATGGAATTTCAATACATCATCAGTGATTCCATGAATATCTTTGCAGAAAACCAAATTTTTTAATCCGGCTTTCAACAAATTGAATTAAATCCTTTGTCCATTCAATATTCTGACGGGATTTATGTGGCTCTTTATATACAATCTTTTCACAATCATTAATATACTCATCTGTATAATTAACTCCCAAAAAATTCAACAAAGACTTCAACTGACTCCCTGGTTGTAAAATGAAATCTTCATGGTACAGATCATAAATATCAAGATTACTATTATCTTTCAGCCGACTAACAGTTTCAACCCTGTTAAAATAATTTTTGATGAAAGGTAGCAGTTCAAGATTTCCAGGTTCTCCTGTTTTATTCAACTTTTCAAAAGATCTCCTGGTCATTGTTGTTATGACATCAAAAGGGTTACGTATGACATGAATGTACTTTACAGGAAGTTTTAACCTGGTCTCAATAAGTTGCAAAAGATCCGGATTTTCATATAACATTATAGAAGTTCTGCCACCAAACTTATCACCAATTACATGTAATTCATCAAAACTGCCCTGCCAACTGTTCTCAACTTTGTAGGAATAACCTGTCCAGACATTGTTTTTCCTTTTTTGAAAACGCCTTGAATTTTGAATTATTGAAGCATATACCTGATTCTGACTATATCCCATTTTCAAATGAGGCAACAAGCCCCACTCCATTCCCATTACAATATTCGGATGTGCATCAAGTAAAGCAGCAATCAAACTATGTCCGCTTCTCGGATAACCTAAAAAAATGACAAAAGATTGAGATTTTTCAAACTTCTTCCTCCATAAAAATCCATATACCAGAGATTTGATATAGCTGTAAATAAATCTTATTTTAGAAATAATTTTATGTGAAATTTCTTTCATTTTTCAGAATTAATGGGACTTTAATTGTGGGAATTATTCCTCCGGAAAAAAACGAAGTTTCTTAATAATTTTTTTACTTAAATAAGCCATAATATATGACCCCAGTAAAAGCCTGGCAAATATAGGGCAAATGTGTTTATCTGAATTTTTATAAATTTTCACAAAACTTTTCCCTGCAACTATTCTTATAATACATTGCTCGGTTTTTGTCAAAACCTGTTTCCAGTTATCTGTTTTTTCCAGGATCGGTTTCTCAAGGATTCCGGCATGAATAGCTTTATGGCTTTCCGGCAACCTGTTAAAAAGATCTCCATTTTTCCCCTCCACTTTAAAAAAAGGAATACTTAATTTTTCTATTAATGCAGAAAAAACCTCATCAGGCTTTTGTATTAGTTCCTCAAATATAATCAGCTCCAGGCTCCCGGTCTTTTGTATTCGTAATACTTCTTTTACATGTATCCGCCAATTTATAGCGGTTTCCACCGGGTTTTGGCTCATAAATCTTTCCGTTTCAGGGAATTTAGTATACTTCTGAGAAGCATATACTCCCCGACAATCCCTGACAATTGACAAAAAACAAATATCATTCATGGAAATAAATTCCAACAGATTATCAAATAAATGGATTAACCTTTCAGCCTTAAATAAAACAATGGATGCCTCCGGTTTAGTTTGATTTTTATAACTGTTTAATATTGAAAAAAAGACTTCGAGATTAGTGGCGCTTTTTGGTAAATTATCGATTACCTTTTCTGATATTTCCCAAAATTTTAATTTCGGATCTTCTTTAAAATAACGTACAAATTTATTCCTGTTTACTTCACCAAAATCAAATGGCTGTCCGGGCTTAACAAGTAATTCATTCATAAGGATTTCTCCCTCGGGACATACTAAAATATCCGGAGATTTACTAAATAAATTAGCAAGAAATGTTGAACCCGACCGGTTTATATATGTCAGAAATAATATTTTCAAATTGTTATTTTATCAAAAACATTATTTATTATCAAGAATTTCATCAAAAATAAGACTCATTTTTTCCTCAAAGACTGAATATGCGTAAGTTTTTTCAAAGCAAATAAATGCACTTTGCCCCAGTTTATTTCTCGACATCTCATTATCAATTAAAAATTCGATCTTTTGTGCCAGCTGAACCGGATCTGATGGATCAACCAGAAGTCCGTTTTTCCCATCCTCAATCATTTCAGGTATCGCCCCAATCCTGGTTGCAATAACCGGAAGCTTTGCATTCATTGCTTCCAATATCGTCACAGGAAAACACTCTTCCCGGAAATAACTAGGGAATATAAAAATATCGGCATCCTCAAATACCCTATATTTCTCTTCTCCAAACACCGGGCCATGAATGATAACATATTTCGACAAACCCTTTTCCTCAACATACTTTTGACAACGGGCTTCCTCATCCTTATTTTGAACAGATCCATAAGTGTGGAGAATTATTTCCGGACTTGTTTCTTTTAATAAATTAATTGCTTCAAGCAGTACCATTAATCCTTTTTCAGGAAAGTAATTTGATAAAAACAACAAATGCAATTTTTTATTTTTTCCGGTTTTCCTGCTCACACGAAATTCTTCAATGGTATTGCCCAAAACAAAAGTCTTTACATCCAGGAGGTTTAAAGATTTAATCTCACTTTGCATCAGATTTTCTGAAACATGAATAATTGCAGAGTTATTAAAAACCCATTTATAGAGAACCTTATAAAAAGGTCTGGATTCATATCCGGGAATTCCCCTGTTATTCAGGTGATAAACTACCTTCTTACCCAGTATTTTTATGGTTAATGCATAAACAGCATCCCTTATAAAACCACTGCCTACAGGAATCAATGAAAAATACACCAGTTCCGGACGAAACCGAATCAAAATCCATTTTAATTTAAAAAGGGTTATAAAAAAAGTACCAAGCTTGCGGATAGAAAACTGCCTTAACTCTTCAATTTCCGTAGAAAAATTAATCCTTAAAAGTTTTTTTTCGAACTGCTTATTTATAACCGGGCTATTATAAACCAGCTTGTTAGTAACACTTACACCATGAACCGGAGGTGGAAGTTGAATAAAATATAATATTTTCTTTTTTTTATGACTCACCCTGAATAATTAAGCGGTTTTTCAACCTTTTCCATAATAGTTCAAAAGAGGCTTGTTCCCTTATTACAATACTTGCTTCTTTACCAATTTTCTCCCGAAAAGCAGAATCAAAATATAACTTATTTACACTTTCTGTGAGATCAACATCATTACCAGAAGTAATTAAAATGTTTTGTCCATCTTTTGTAAAAAATCCGTCTACACCATCAATCCTTCGAACTAATGTTGGTATACCACAAGCCATACTTTCCATAATTGAATTCGGAGGAAATCCCTCTTTATCTGAATTCAGGATAAAAATATCAGATACTTTTAGGTATTCATCCACATTCAACTTATTCCCCAGGAAAACCACCTTGTCCTTTAACACTGACTTTCCTGTTTCTGCCAAATCTTTCATTTCCTTATTTAAATTTTTCAAGTAATGATCCTCAGGAACAAAATAATCTCCTACTACAAGGTAAAGAAAAGGAAAATCCAACTGCGCCAGGGACTTGAAAATATTCCGATACCCTTTCCTCTCAACCACATATCCAACCGAAATAATAATGAAAATATCTTCCGGCAAATTCAATTTTTTGCGTAATCTAATCCTGGTTTCTTTTTCAACCGGATAAAACTGCTTTGTATCTACTCCATGTACAGATTCAAAAACTTTTTCGCGATTTCCAAAAACCTGCTCCCAGGATCTTGAAAAAGCAGGATTTATTGAAAAATATATGGACAACTTTTTCAGGCAAAACCTGTTAAATTTTCCAATCCATCGCTGATTCACAAGAGTTTCAATATCATCCTCATCAAACATTGTGGACCTGAAAACAACCTTCTTTCCAAAAAGTTTTCCAAACAATAATATAAACTCAAAAGCAATTATATTCCCTCCGTAAACAAAAATTACGTCATTCTTTATAGCAAGGAGAAAATAACCCGGAAGAATTATTGTTAAAGAAAAAATCTTTGTTATCAGGTTATGATTAAAATATAGCAAACGGATAATTTTCAGATTCTCTTCTTGTCCCCTTGGTTTTAAGTGTCCTTTCCGGTTTAATGATAATAAAGTAACATCGACTCCTTGCCCTGAAATATATTTCGCAAAATTATAAGCATTTCTTCCACTACCTGCATTTAAAGGAGGTGTAAATGAAGAGACAAAGAGAATTTTTTTATTATATTTTTTCGAATCCAATTAACTCAGTTTATCAAAATGCAGATTTAAACTTTGAATATAATCCAACATTCTAAGTAGGATTATCAAGTTACTGTCAGGCTGATATTTATCATGCCACACCACAACCGACCCCGGCCGTACCAGTTTCTTAACCCTTGCGGAAAGCCTTTCCTGTGTCTGCCTTTGGTCGTAATCACCGCTCATCACATCCCACATTACGATTTTGTATTTTTCTTTTAATATTCTAATTTGAGATGGCCTGATTCTCCCATAAGGAGGGCGAAACAAATTACTTCCAATGATCTCATCTGCCCGGGCAATGTCTTCAAAGTACTTTTTATTGCTGGTTGTCCAGCCACTCAAATGGTTGTATGTATGATTCCCCACCGCGTGGCCTTCTTTTTTTATCCGGTCAAATATAGCAGGATATTCTTCTACCTGCCTGCCCAGACAAAAAAAAGTAGCTTTTGCATTGTACTCTGCTAAAAAATCCAATATCCGGGGAGTTGCTTCCGGATCAGGTCCATCGTCAAAAGTAAGAAATATTTTGTTTTCCTCATTTGGAATTCTCCAGATTAAAGAAGGAAAAAGAAGTTGGAATATAGATGGAGGCTGGAATATCATAAATATCATGGATCAGTTAACAGTTATCATAAAAAAGAGACAAGAGACAAGAACCAAGAGACAAGAACCAAGAAACAAGAAACAAGAACCAAGAACCAAGAACCAAGAAACAAGAGACAAGAACCAAGAAACAAGAAACAAGAGGTCCTAAAACTTCATATCTCAGGCTTGTTTATCCTCATTCAGGCATTAAACACCATGATTCTTGAATCATGGATTTTGAATCTTTTTTTATCGTTCAATCTTAATTAGTTACTCGCACCCACAAGGCCACCTCTCAAAAGCTACTTCGTGAAGTTTTCACTCCTTTGTCGCTCAAACGTTCATCTTATATCGCCGCTCCTTCAGTCGGGACTAATTCAACCAAGGTTTCATTGAGCCACCAAAACTTACTTTGATCTCCGTAGCTTTTGCATAGGAGACAGGGAGATGCGAAGGTGGGGTTTATCTCTCACCCACCAAAGCTTTAACGTAGGTAGAATTCATCCTTCATCCTTCATCGATTATACTTTCAAAAACCTCCACTTCTTCCCTGCCCATTTTTCCCCGGCATAATCAATGTTTATCCTTGGTGTGGTAAAATATTCAATATTATTACCGGCGTCCTCAATCCATATCCTGTTTGAGTGAATCAGACTTTCACCATTAAAATCCTTATCAATTTGTAATTCCCGGGTGATTTTTCCAGGTCCGGAAATGCCTTCAATACCACGAATTAAAACAGCCTGTGGCACATTTTCAACAAAAGTAACAATATTCATCATCCAGTACATCCCGTAGATCAAATATATATACATACAGCCTCCCTCATGATACATAACCTCCGTTCTGGCAGTTCTCCCTTTTGCTGCATGGCAGGCAAGATCCTCTTCCCCACGATAAGCCTCAACTTCAGTGATCATATATCTTTTTATCTCTCCATCAGAATATATGCGGACCAACTCTTTCCCTATTAAATCCGGAGCAACATCCAGTACATCCCTGATATAAAAATCCCTTCCCAGGCGCATCCCTAATATTCCTTTTTATCTTTCTTTTCTTTCCATTTCCGGAAAGCCTCATCCGCATTTTCAATTTTTACCTGCTCAAATACAGCTCTTCTTTTGTTTGCAGGAAGGGAGCATTCTTCATAAATAAAAGAATCATCGAATCCGGCTTCTTTGGCATCATCCGATGAATTTGCATAATAAACCATATCTATTTTCGCCCAGTAAATAGCTCCCAGGCACATCGGACAAGGTTCACAGGAACAATAAATCTCACAACCTGACAGATCAAATGATTTTAATTCATGTGCAGCCTGTCTTATAGCATTCACTTCTGCATGTGCTGTCGGGTCATGGTCATTGGTGACAGAATTCCCTGCCTTCGAAATAATCTTCCCGTCTTTTACAATTACCGCTCCATACGGACCACCATTCCCTGAAACGCTTTTTACAGATTCCTGTATTGCTTCTTTAATAAATTTTATTTTCTTGTCCATTTACCAACACTTCTTTCTGATTGTTAATTTCTTAATTATTCCACAAATTACCCTATTTTTCATTTTCACTTCTAAATAAAAAAATCGAATAGAAAAATGCAAATGACATGGCTGCAGCTGAGGTTTCAAACAAATCCTCTGTTAACAGCGAAAAAACCGAAACTGAAATAAAAATAACAAAATAAGGGTTTTTCAAGCCATTTTCTTTAAAAACCGGATAAAACAGGGCAAAAACAGCCCATAAGAACCCGAAAATCCCAAAAGTCAGGAACAATGTTACAAACTGGTTATGTGCCCGGTGACGCACATCCGGAGCCAGAGGAGAATTTATTCTTTCATAGTACTCTGCAAAAGCATCCGGCACATCCCCGGTTCCCACACCAAACCAGAAATTTTCTTTTAAAATCGCCAGACCTGCCTTCAAATGCAAAAACCGCTGAATAACAGAATGACCCGATGGATTAGATCCGAGCCTTTGTTCCTCAAACTGCCATAGTACCTTATAAAAATAAGAATACATTGATTTCTTATTTATAAATAAATAATTTGCCACACCTTTTTCAATATTAGAGATTTCCTCAGGTGAAAGTGAAGCCACTGCTGCAGAATCTTTTCTGAGACCTTTGGAAGATAAATATCTTATCAGGGTAGTTTTTATTCTTTGACCACCCAGGTCCCTGCCGTCAAAATCTATATTACTGCGCTCATTCCATTCTTTCCTCAATTCATCTTCACTTACATAAAGCCATAAATAATGACCGTTTTCAACATGCTTATCCTTTAGGTTATTTGTGTATGGATTTCCATTTTCAGTATATTCATCCAGTTGTTCTGTATTTATTTCTTCCACATTATAGAATCGTTGAAAATACCGGATTAAGGTTCCGCTAACAATAAAGAAACCAAAGGCCAGAACAAATATAATGATGGTTTTCTTCCGCGAAGGACTCAGCCTGAAAATCAGATATAAACCAAAACCTGCCCCAACCACACCCAATACTATAAGGCCCGTTAATGATTTCAGTATGAACAAGAAAAATACGAACCAAAGCAACAACGAAATCTCAAAAACTTTTAATAATATCTTTTCTTCGGTACCTGTGTTTATTAAATTCAATAAAATAAAAAAAAGTGATATTACCACATATAAACTAAGCCGGATATGAGATACAAAAATGGAAATTTCTCTCATATCTCTGATTTCATAACCACCCATTCCGGCCAATACACCCATACTGATCAAGGTGCTAATGAAAACAGCAAGAATAAAAAAGGTAAATATCCATTTGATCTCTTTCCGGTTCAATGATTCAGTTGTACCAATAATTAAAGGGAGGAAAAAGAGAGGAAGTTTAATCTTTAAATCATGAAATCCATAAACAGAATTATTGGTGTTCAATAACCAAATGACATGAATCAACCAAAAACTCATAAAAATAAGGATACTTTTCCGCTCTTTTAAAACTTTTATCTTTCTTTTGAACTGACCTTCAAGCAGCCAGTTGATTGACAAAATAAACACCGAAAGGCTCAGTCCAAAAAGCGAGAGTGGAAGACTTACGGCAAGCAGGATCAATCCGGCAAGGTAAATATTTCTATGATTGATAATCCTGTGTTTAAACATTTACAAATAGTTTCAGAGGATAAAAGTAATATAAAATCCCATTCCATTGAACAGTAAAATCCTGTTTTCCCGGGTTTTTAAATTAATAATTATCTCTCTGATTGGCATGAAATCCCTTGTAAAATCAACATTTCAACTTATTTAAAGAAACAAAATAAATAATTCTTTAATAAATTCTTGTATTAAAAAAAATATTGTATTTTTGCAGTCCACAATTTTCAGGGTACTGAATGATTGTATTGATGTATTAATTAAAAAGTTAGGTTTAAAGTGGATACAACCAGTTATAAAACTAAATCAGCAAATAAGGCAACGGTAAAGAAAGAGTGGCTTTTAGTTGATGCGAATGAAGAGGTCCTGGGCCGTCTTGCTTCAAAAGTTGCATACCTTTTAAGGGGTAAGCATAAAACGGATTTCACTCCTCATGTTGATACAGGGGATAATGTAATTGTTATCAATGCTGAAAAAATAAAACTTACAGGTAATAAGTGGAAGGAAAAAGCTTATATCAGTCATTCAGGTTACCCGGGTGGACAAAAAGTGATTATTGCTGAAGAGTTAATGAAGAAAAATCCGATTGCAGTCGTTGAAAAAGCTGTTAAAGGTATGCTTCCAAGAACAAGACTCGGCAGATCTGTCTATAGAAACCTGCATGTTTTTGCCGGAAGTGAGCATACACACGAAGCTCAAAAACCAAAAGAAGTTAAATTAGATACCATTATTAAATAAAAGGAATGGACGTAATAAACGCTATAGGAAGAAGAAAAGCAGCTGTTGCCAGAATATACATGAATGAAGGCAAAGGTAAAATTACAATTAACCGCAGAGAACTAAAAGATTATTTTCCATCCGAAATACTCCAGTATATTGTCACCCAACCGCTGAACCTGCTTGAAGCCGGAAGCAAATACGACATCAAGGTTATACTTGATGGAGGAGGTACAAAAGGGCAGGCAGAGGCAGTTCGACTGGCTATTGCAAGAGCGTTGGTTAAGGTGAATCCGGAAGACAAGACAGCTTTAAGGGCCAATGGTTTTATTACAAGAGACCCCAGGGTTGTTGAACGGAAAAAACCAGGTCAGCCGAAAGCCCGTAAACGCTTCCAGTTCAGCAAGCGTTAAACCGTACTGAGTCGTGTTTAGTATCTAAATTATCAGGACTCCCGGTTCTATACTACTGTGGACTACCTGTTGATTGCCTGAATTAAATAAGAACGTAAACATAAACTACATTTTAAAATGCAAACACCAAGTTTTAATGAATTATTAGAGGCCGGAGTTCATTTTGGCCACCTGAAACGCAAATGGGATCCACATATGGCACCGTATATTTTCATGGAAAAAAACGGCATCCATATTATTGATCTTGAAAAAACCATTGCAAAACTCGAAGAATCAGCCAAAGCGCTGAAACAAATTGCAAAATCCGGAAGGAAGATTCTTTTTGTTGCCACAAAAAAACAAGCTAAAGACATTGTTGCTGAAAGAGTGAAAGCAATAAACATGCCTTATGTTACGGAACGCTGGCCGGGAGGAATGCTAACCAATTTCCCCACCATCAGAAAAGCCATTAAGAAAATGTCTGCAATTGATAAAATGGCTACCGATGGTACTTTTAAAAATATGTCGAAGCGTGAGAAATTGCAAATAACCAGGCAAAGAGCAAAGCTTGAAAAAAACCTGGGTAGTATTGCAGATATGGCCCGCTTACCTGCAGCACTTTTTGTTGTTGACATCCTTAAAGAAAACATCGCCGTAAAAGAGGCCCACCGTCTGAATTTGACAGTTTTTGGTATGGTGGATACAAATTCTGATCCACGTGAAGTTGACTTCCCCATACCGGCAAATGATGATGCAACAAAGTCAATTGCACTTATCCTGGATTACATGGTTGCAGCCGTTCAGGAAGGACTGAACGAAAGAAAGATGGAAAGGGAGAAAGAAGCTGAGAATAAAGCTAAAAAAGCTGCCGAAGCCAAAGCTAAAAAAGAAGCTGCGGAGGCCAAAGCAAAAGAAGAGAAGGAAAAGAAAGAGGCTGAAGAAAAGTCAGGAGAAGAAAAAGATTCAAAGGAAGCTGAAAACAAACCCAAAGCAGGAAAAGAAAAGGCAGGAGAAGAAAAGAAAACCAAAGAACCTGCAAAAAAAGCTCCGAGAGCACGGAAATCTCCTGCAAAAAAGAAATAATCTATTAAATATAAATTATCATGACTCAAATAAAAGCTGCTGATGTCAGCAAACTCAGAAAAATGACCGGTGCCGGTATGATGGACTGTAAAAAGGCCCTTCAGGAATCCGAAGGTGATTTTGATAAAGCAATAGAAGTAATAAGGAAAAAAGGCCAGGCAGTTGCCAATAAAAGAGCCGATCGTGAAGCTACTGAAGGTGCAGTTCTGGCAAAAACCAATGAAGCAGGAAACAAAGGTGCAATCATTGCCCTGAATTGTGAAACCGATTTTGTTGCTAAAAACGATAATTACATAAATTTTGCAATGTCAATTCTTGACCTGGCACTGAATAAAGAACCTTCAAACCTTGACGAATTAAAAGAACTGAAACTGGGAGATACCACTGTTCAGGAAGCAATAACCGAACAAATTGGCATTATTGGAGAAAAACTGGATCTCGCGTATTATGAGAAGATCTCTGCACCAACTGTTTCAGCATATATTCATCCCGGCAACAAACTGGCTTCCTTAGTAGGATTAAATCTGGAAAATACAGATCCTCAGACAGGAAAAGATATTGCCATGCAGGTTGCTGCAATGAATCCGGTAGCTGTTGATAAAGACGGAGTTCCACAAAGTATTATTGATCAGGAAATTGAAATTGGGAAAGAACAGGCAAAAAGAGAAGGAAAACCGGATAATTTACTGGAAAAAATTGCCATGGGGAAACTCAATAAATTCTTTAAAGAAAATACCTTACTGAACCAGGCTTTTGTTAAGGAAAGTAAAAAAACAGTAAAACAATATCTTCAGGAACAGAACAAAGAGTTAACGGTTACTGATTTTAAAAGATTTACATTGAACGTATAAAAATAAACGCTTAATTATAAAAAAGAGAGGATGGTCATTCTCTCTTTTTTTATGCTTTTTAAATGCCTGCATCCTGGCCTTTTTGAAAAACAAAAAACGAATACGGTTACATTTATTTTTTTACTAAATTCGGCACAACAAAAAATACAATATGAAACAATTCAAAAGAATTCTTTTAAAGCTCAGCGGAGAGGCCCTGATGGGAAATGATTCCTACGGAATTAATACAAAAATTGTGGAAGAGTATTGTTCTCAGATAAAAGAAGCTGTTATGGGAGGTATGCAGGTTGGAATTGTAATTGGTGGTGGCAATATTTTCAGGGGTATGCAGGGTGCAGATAAAGGTTTTGACCGTGCCCTTGGAGATCAGATGGGTATGCTGGCAACTGTAATAAACGGACTGGCATTAAAATCCATGTTTCAGTCACTGGAAGTCCCGGCAAAATTATTTACGGCCATCCGTATGGAACCGGTTGGCGAAGGCTATTCTCACCTGAGAGCTATAGAAGCCTTACAAAACGGGGAAGTGGCTATATTTACTGCCGGTACAGGAAACCCCTATTTTACCACAGACAGTGCCGCTGCCTTAAGAGCCATTGAAATACAAGCCGATGTGCTTCTTAAAGGAACAAGAGTAGATGGAGTTTATACCTCAGATCCCGAAAAAGATCCCAGTGCAAGGAAATTTGAAAAAATCAGTTTTGATGAAGCTTATGATAAAGGCCTTAAAATCATGGATCTTACAGCGTTTACCCTGTGCAGGGAAAATAATCTACCGATGATTGTTTTCGATATGAATACCAAAGGGAATTTGTTGAAAATAATAAAAGGCGGGAATCCGGGAACTTATGTTTATCCATAAACCGGTTAATCATCCTTGAATTTTGGAAATTCATTTTCCATTTTTCCAGGTGAAAAAGAATGGTAATGCCTGCAAAGGTTTTTATAATTCATTATCATCATTCATTTGCGAAATTTGTAATGTCTTCATAATTTTCTATTTTTGCTTACATCTAACCAAAAAGATTTGAATCATGGAAGAGGAAGTCAGTTTATATCTGGAGGAAACCGAAGAAAGAATGCAAAATTCCCTGGAACACCTGCAACATAGCCTTTCAAAGATCAGGGCAGGGAAAGCAAGTCCTGCTATGCTGGATGGCATCATGGTAGATTATTATGGCACAAACACACCCCTTAGCCAGGTGTCCAATATAAATACTCCCGATGCAAAATCCATTCTTATTCAACCCTGGGAGAAAAATATGCTTCAACCTATTGAAAAAGCCATTCTGGCTGCTAATATTGGATTAACACCCGCCAATAATGGTGAAGTTATTCATATTAATGTGCCTGCCCTTACTGAAGAAAGAAGGCACGAACTCGTAAAACAAGCCAAGGCAGAGGGTGAAGAAACCAAAATTGGCATCCGGAACTCCCGGAAATGGGCAAATGATGAATTTAAAAAGCTCCTGAAAGAAGGATTGTCAGAGGATGCTGAAAAGGATGCGATTGCTGAAGTTCAAAAACTTACCGATACCTACATCAAGAAAGTGGACGACCAGGTTGCTTTAAAAGAAAAAGATATACTTACTATTTAATCGATATTTACACTGACTTTAAATCCTGCCATACCGTATTTGCCATTTTCAAAACCTACAACCCCCTCTACATTTATAAACAGGAAAATGTTGTAAATCCCGTATCCGATCTCAACATAATTTTTGAAATCAGGGGTTGTAAGGTAATTTAACATAATCCCTTCTGTGATGAGGGTACGGTTTATCAATGGCAGCCGTTTCAATAATAAACGGTCATTTTCCCAGAAAATAAAACCCTCAAAAAAACTCCTGTTAGTAGCAATGCTGTAATACGTCAGAAGCCTGAAAGTATTCCGTCTGCTTTTTGACCCCATAAGTATCACAGGATTTGTCGCAAATTGCCTGAAATCAACAAAATAAACCTTTTGGTTTGTAAGAAATCCACCTCCGTTGAAATTGTACCATAAGCGGTCATTTAATCCGGTTGAAAAGGATTGCTTTAATCCAAACTCAAGATAATCAAAATCTGCATCTGTTTCTGTCATTTTTCCCAGCCCTTTTTTATATTCCAAACAAAAAGTGGGATACTTGCTACCTGCCGGATATTTTCCGTTTTTTCTAATGTAATATCTCTGCCTGTGGGTATATTTAAGGTGAACAGAAAAAATTGCAGCATCATGGGCTTCTATCAGGGTTGTATCCATATCCGGGTAACCGGGAATATTGGGTGTAAATTCCTTATCTTTCCAGTTGATAAAAGTGAAATCGGTATGATTCTCCAATGGATATCTTTTGGCATATTCCAGGCCCCCGTTGAAACGAAGACCATTTAATATCTCCCGTGAATAAACTAAGGAGATAAAATCTTTTTGATAATATTTTTTGTGGTTCTCCTCTAAAAAGAGAGTGTATATTGTATTAATAAAAACAGGCATGCCACTTCCATAGTCTTCCGTTGAATGGCCTCCACCAAGGCTTAGCCTGGACAGGCTGAAAGGATTAAAGGTGTAATTCAACGAAAGGCTGGCATCGGGATTCCCCCGTTGAAATGCATAACCAAGAAGGAGATTCGCCATGAAGCTGTGACCTGAAGTATCCCTTAAAGAATAATTAAAGGCCATATCATATCTGATTCCGTCCACAGTATTATAAGACCATGAAGACAAATCAAGCAAGCCCGGTATTCCGAATCCACTGCTATACTTTGCACTATCCTTTTTATAAACATAGTACTTTCCAAATAATAGATGTTTAAATTTAAATTTACGCCTGGCCATACTTATGGAATCTTTATACGCTTCAGGACTCATCCTTCCGGTAATGGAATCTTTTTCGGTAAAGCTTTGCTTTTCATCCTCAGAAAGTGGGATGGGGCGTAATTTCTCCCAATATGCAGAATCATTAACTACACTATTCTTTTCAAGCCTGACTCTTTCCTTAATCTCCAGAGGCTCAGGGGGTAAAGAACGCTTTGCCTCTTTTTGTACTAATTTCTGCAATTTTTGCATTTCCCGGTTTGAGAGATCTTCTTTCTCATTGAGCTCCTGAATTTTCTTTTTTTGCTTAATCTCCCGTGCAGTCTTTTTGTTTTCCAATGTATCTTTTTCGATCTGACTGTAAATATTCAGGTCTTCAATCTGCTCCTCCCGCATCTTACTCAGAATGGTATGATCAAGATTTGGGTTAAGCTTAATTTTATAGTCACTTATAGAAGCAACATATTTATATCCGATATCAAAACCAAGACCTTTAAACTTAATGTCAAAATCCAGACTAACCGGCATCCAGACATTTGCATCCACCGGTGCATAGACCTGATGCATGGCCGCATCGGTCATCGTAACCCTTATGTGGAGATCGGCACTGTGAATATTCCAGTAATCTTCCGCAATGTAAATATAGCCCCAGAAAACATCTTTTCCTTTCCGCCTGGGTATCACCTTGATTTTATTGATGGTACGACCCTGATCATCAAACACACCTTCCAGTTTAAAACGATAGGTTTGAAATGCATTCTTATCAAAGGGAGAGATCACACCATACTCCGATGTCTGATAAAGATTGTTCGTGATCATTTCCATTGGGGAGGTATTGTTATCCTCCCCGCTGGAGCGCATTGAAATGACTTTTTGATCCAGTTTATCGGGCAATTCGAAATGCACCTCACTCAAACTTTCCATCACAAAGGGTTTTTTGACCTTAATTCCCTCCTTTTTCAATTGCTTTTTCACAAACCGGGGAACTTTATTTATGATCCCCGATCCTTTCAGATA
Source organism: Bacteroidales bacterium (assembly GCA_024763075.1). Taxonomy (GTDB): domain Bacteria; phylum Bacteroidota; class Bacteroidia; order Bacteroidales; family VadinHA17; genus JANTGF01. The sequence goes on from JANTGF010000015.1 coordinate 28,246, forward strand.
AACTTTACTGGTATATTCCGAAACCTGATTTCTATAGTAGGGTGCAAAAGCGATTGCCCTGCGCATCACATAATAAGCAGGATCTTCACCGGATGCCAGAATTTTTACTTCTTTGATATGCAGGTTCTGAGGCTGCAGAATTATGTCAAGCTCAGTGAACCCGGAACTCACCACAATTTTATGCGATTGCGTTTCAAAACCAAGGTACGTAAATTGCACCAACCATTTACCTTCAGGTAATTTCAGTTCATAATATCCTTCCAGGTTGGACGCTGTCCCTTTTTTCAAATCCGGCACATAAATATTTGAAAAAGAAACGGCATTGCCTGATGCATTGGTAATCCGGCCTTTAATCCCCTGCCCGTTTAGCCGAGTGGATTGAATTAAAACTAGAATGATTATGGTAATTATTCTCAAATGGATATTATTTAGGGTTTGCTGAAAAAAACTTAAATTTCATATAATCAATTGGATAAAAGTACCTATTTCATTTCAAATGCAAGGTTTACTATAAATTTTTACTAAAAACCTTGTATTTTTTATATTGTTAGCCCATAACACACCATCTACTTCATTGCTACGGCTCGCAGTATATCTATACAGCTTCACCTTGCAGCTTTGTATATGGCATGTTCTGGACTTTTTCAGCAAGCCCAATTTAGACAGGTCCCGGAAATATGAATAATCATTTCTCTTCTGTGTAACTTCCACAAATATATGTAATTGCAGAACAGATTTGAATTAAAGAATGGTTAATATTTGTTAATACAGGTTAAATATGTCAATAATATATTAACTAACATATAATAAACCGGAATTAATGTATATCCTTAAACTGAATATTCTCAATGCGGTATGATCTCCAGTCTTTATAATCAAAATGCCACCATTCAAATTTATAGACTGTAAATCCATTCGCTTCCATATTGCTTCTTAACAGATCCCTCATCCGCCGCTGTTCTTCTGTGCCTCCCTCATAATCAGGATAGGATCGCTCACTCATTTCATCAAATTCCCCGGGCATCTGAACGGTTTTACCAGAAGCAAGATCATACAGGCTTAGGTCAATTGCACATCCCCTGTTATGTCTTGAACCTTTCCCGGGGTCTGCTACAAATTTCTTTTTCTCTTTCGGGGTGATATCCCAAAAAAATTTGGTCACACACCAGGGGCGATACCCATCAAAAATAACCAGGCCGTATCCGAGAGGTTTTAAATCTCTGTTCACTTTAACAAGGGCCTCCGCTGCGGGACGCTGCAAAAAAGCTCTTGCCTCCTTATAAACAGGTCTGCCAGTAAAGTTATTGTTTGTGGCATAACGGATATCCAGTTTAATAGTTGAATCCAGCCTGATCAGTTCCACCAGATCAGATTCTTTAAAAGTACCTTTTTCCTGTGGAGGTTTCGTTGTGCAACTCTCCATGAAAAAGATAAAAATGAGGATAAGAATCCAGTCTGTATTTAATTTAATTCCAAAGGATTTCATAAAAGTGTAGGTTTTAATAAAAGTGGCAATAATTAATATTCCAAAAAATATTTTACATACTCATTCTCCGATTTCTTAATCTGTTCCACGGTTCCTGTTTCCACAATTTCCCCATCATTCAATACTACAACTTTATCGGCAATGGAGAATGCTTCTTTATGATCATGGTTCACATAAATAATCGTAAGGTCGAAATACTGTTTTAATTTTTTAATGTGATCCAGTATTTTTCTTTTCAGCTTTACATCCAGATTTGCCAGAGGCTCATCCATAAGAAGTATTTCCGGTTTAAGTACCAGAGATCTTGCAATGGCAACCAGTTGCTGTTGCCCACCTGATAACTGATGGGGATATTTTTGTCCATGTTCCTGAAAACCAAAAAATCCAAGCATTTCATACACTGTTTCCTTTACCTTACTTTCCTTTCGCTCTTTCAATCCGAATGCGATGTTTTTATACACTGTAAAATGCAGCCAGAGAGCCAGATCCTGAAAAATCTAATTCCTTTTCAGCAATCAGTCGGTTCAAAACACCGGTAGATTTAGTCTCCTCCGTGTCATATACAGCTTTCACTCTGATACCTGTTTCTTTTTCATATTCTTTTAAAACCGGCTCTGAAAATTTTTGGTCAACACTTGTGTGAACCACTACCTCATCTGAATTCTGGTTACACCCGGATGAAATAAATACAATAAAGATTGCAATTAAATGAATTAGAATTTTCATCATTCTTTTTTCTATTAAATTTCAAATTATTCGTGCAACTTCAAATATATTGGTATTTTTTTATTCTACCTGAGGTATTATCACTGAAACAATTATGAATCCTTTTATTGAAGAATAAAATGTTTATAGGGAAGAACAACTTTTCGTAAATCTTCATGAAAGTCTGCAATTTTTATTTTTTTAAAACTTGGTTTTATTGACGGATTATAATAATACTCAAACAGACTATAACCCTTATTAATACAAAAATCAATATAATCATCCGAAACAATCTCAGAAATATTATATTTCTGAGCTGAAAAATTTCTTAATTTAAGCTTTGAAACAATTTTTAATTCCAACAAACTATTCCTGAAAAACAAGATGCAAAACTACCAAATGTATCCTGATAAATGCAAAATACAACAATAATCTCAACCATCATTTTTAGAAAGAATCTCAACCCGTTAATTCTATCGATTTTGTATTTTTCAGCAAACCCAAATTAATTTTGGAGAAATTAGAATTCATCTTCCTTTTCCAAAATAGAAGTAAACCCACAAACTCTAATTATTGGTATTGATCAGGTTATACAACTCATCCAGGTTTGGTGCCAGAATAATTTCAGTTCTCCGGTTTTTCTGTCTGGCTTCAGGGGTATTTGCCGGATCAACAGGAAAAAACTCCCCTCTTCCGGCAGCAGTGACTCTTTTTGGATTAATTGTAGAATTATCAAGTAATAACTTAACAATTGTGGTGGCTCTTTTCACACTAAGGTCCCAGTTATCTTCAATGGGTCCATCGGAGCTACGGTAAGGAACATTATCGGTATGTCCTTCAATCATTATATTAATATCCGGATGTTGTTCCAATACCCTTGCAATTTTCCCGATGGCCTGCTCGCCTCTTGCATCAACCTTATAACTCCCCGATTTAAATAATAATTTTTCATCCATAGAAACATAAATATTCCCGTTTTTCTGAGTAATTGTCAAGCCGTCATTTTCAAAACCCATTAAAGCTTTGGAAACCTTTCTTTTCAGGTCATTCATCATCTCATCTTTTTCATTCAGCATTTTTTCAAGCTCGAGAAGACGGGCATTTCTTTTATCCACTTCATATTGCAGCTCATCCAGCGCCCGCTTTTTCTCATCCATCACACGGCTCATCTCCCTGAGTTTATCTTCCCTGGCCTGCAACTCATCCTGCGTTGTCTGCAATTGCTTCAACAACCGCCTGGTTTCCCTGTTATTTCCTTTTACCAGGCTTGCCTGAGCCTGTTGCATCTCATAATAACCCCTTTTCATGATCTGATATTCCTTTTGCAAATGATCAAGTTCCTGGGTCAGGGCTGATTTTTCCCTTTTTAAAGCTTCCAGTTCATCTTTCATTTTAGCAAGCTGAGATGAAATTTCCGTATTCTCAACCGTAAGCTTATCATTCAATCCTACCAGACTGTCTCTTTCACTTTGCAATCTTTCTTTCTGTGACTGAACTTCCCTGAATTGTTTTGAGCTGACACAAGAAAAATTAAGGGAAATTAAAAAGATAAAAAATACAAAAGCTGTCACTTTAAATAAGGGATCGTTATTCGTTTTAATTATATGCATAATTTATTTGTATTTATAAATAAGATCGTCTTGTTATTAAACTTTTAAGAGGCCCCTTCCTGCTGAAACCCCATTGAGTTTCCCGATAAACTCAGGCTTTCCGGATAATAGCTACAAATATATAAAACCTGATGGATTTATGATTTCAGAGAAGTTATAAATATTTGTATCTTTGCAGGCAGATTACCGTAGATATAACCGGAGTTTACATACAGACTCTATTATAGTTGCCCTTTAAGTGACGGAAAATAATTTCAACATATTAAATCACATTTCAGGACCTGAAGACCTGAAGAAGCTGAAACCCGAAGAGTTAATCCTGCTTAGTAAGGAATTGCGTGATTTTATCATTGATGTGGTGAGCTCCAACACCGGGCATCTGGGTGCAAGCCTTGGGGTGGTTGAACTAACCGTAGCCCTGCATTATGTTTTTAACACACCTTATGATCAGGTAGTCTGGGATGTCGGGCACCAGGCTTACGGACATAAAATTTTGACAGGCCGCCGGGATACTTTCCATACAAACCGGAAATTTAAAGGCATTAGTGGTTTCCCCAACCGGAGTGAAAGTGAATTTGATGCCTTTGGAGTGGGCCATTCATCTACCTCCATTTCTGCTGCGCTGGGTATGGCTGTGGCTGCAATGAATAATAAAGAAGACCGTCAGATCATTTCCGTAATCGGTGATGGTGCTATGACTGCCGGACTGGCTTTTGAAGGTTTGAACAATGCCGGAATACAAAACACCAATATTCTGGTAATTCTTAATGATAACGGAATTGCCATTGACCCTAATGTTGGCGCACTGAAAGAATACCTCCTGGATATTACAACGTCTCCTACCTATAACCGGTTTAAAGACGATGTCTGGAATATTCTGGGAAAAGTCAGTAAGCTGGCTCCCAAAACCCGTTCTTTGCTCCAGCAACTGGAACATGGCCTTAAAAGCACCTTGTTAAAGCAAAGTAATCTTTTTGAATCACTGAATTTCAGGTATTTCGGACCGGTTGACGGACATGATGTAGTTCATCTTACACAGGTACTAAAGGACCTCAAGAACATTCCAGGCCCAAAGCTATTGCATTGTCTTACTACCAAAGGTAAAGGATTTAAGCAAGCGGAACTCCACCAGACTACCTTTCATGCTCCCGGAAAATTTGACAAACAAACAGGAGAAATATTCAAAGTTAAATATGACAAACCTGTTCCACCCAAATATCAGGAGGTGTTTGGGCATACTATTGTAGATCTCGCAAAGAAAAATAAAAAGATCATTGGGATCACCCCGGCCATGCTGGTTGGATCTTCGCTGAATATCATGCAAAAAGAATTTCCGGAACGTACTTTTGATGTGGGAATTGCCGAACAACATGCCGTCACATTTTCAGCCGGACTGGCAACCCAGAATTTTCTTCCTTTTTGTAATATTTATTCCAGTTTTATTCAAAGAGCCTACGACCAGGTGATCCATGATGTTGCCCTGCAAAACCTGGATGTGGTCTTTTGTCTTGACAGAGCCGGACTGGTAGGAGACGATGGTGCTACACATCATGGAGCATACGATCTCGCTTTTTTCAGGTCGATTCCGAACATGACCATTTCAGCTCCCATGGATGAAATTGAACTCCGGAACCTTATGTACACTGCTCAGTTGGGCGGTAAAGGGCCCTTTTCAATTCGTTATCCCCGTGGGCGTGGAGTATATGCAAACTGGCAAAAATCATTTAAAGAAATTGAGATCGGAAAAGGCAGACAGATTTCAAAAGGAGACGACATTGCAATTTTATCCATCGGCCATGCCGGAAATCTTGTTAAAGAAGCTGTGGCCCGACTGAATGAGGATCACGTGGAAGTCACACATTTTGATATGCGCTTTTTAAAACCAATTGATGAAAACATATTGCATAAAGTAGGAAGGAAATTCAAGCAGGTAATAACCGTTGAAGATGGAACAACCGTTGGCGGGCTGGGCAGTACGGTACTGGAATTCTTTTCCGATAAAGGCTATTCTGCAAGGGTATTCAGGCTGGGTATTCCTGATAAATTTGTGGAACACGGCACACAAACGGAGCTTTACAAAGAGTGCGGATTCGATCCGGAGAGCATTTATAAACTGGTTCTTAAGCTGATTGGTTCAACCATTCTATCCAATGTGAGCTAACATTCATCAGGGGTTCATCTTTCTCTGTCACTTATATTTTAAATTTATGCCCGAACTAGAATGGAAATGGGGCTATCTGGCCATGTGGAGTTTATTTATTTTAATCCCTGTTTCGCTGCTGATCTATTTTAAGAGAAAGAATTGGTTGTAAAACCATAAAATCCCTTATGCCCAGGAATAACATTTCCATTCCGGCGCTGCAAAGTACTATTCTTCAACCAGGCATTTCATTGCGCCGGGTTTTCGTGTTAATAAATCAAACCCCGACTTGAAAGTCGGGGCTAAATTAATTTGCCCTTACAGGGCGGAATATAATAAATATGTCATTTTTACAGGTAAAGATTCTATGACTATCGGGCGTAATATACCGGAAATTTTAGTACCCTGAGCCTGTTCTCCAGGAGGATCCAAGTGGGAGAAGGGCACTATATGAAAGCAACACCAAATCACGTGTAAATTCCCCTCCTTTTTCAAGGAGGGGTGTCATGACGTACTCAGTAATGACGGGAAGGTCCGGCCCATGCGCAGGCGAGTTATCCCACCCACCACCGCTACCGCGCGAATCTTTCGTGTGGTATTGCTCCATATACCACACGCCGAATCGTCCGGCGACGAATCTGGATGTTACAACTAAAAAACATTTTCATTCCGGCGCTGCAAAGTACTATTCTTCAGCCAGGCTTTTCATTGCACCGGTCCTTCGTGTTAATAAATATCAAACCCCGACTTGAAAGTCGGGGCTAAATTATTGTGCCCTTACAGGGCGGAATATAATCCTGATATCCCAAGGATATCGCGCGAATCCTTTTGCGTAATAACAGAATAAGTATTTTTTATTAGAAAGTTATTTCCATTTAAAGTTATCACCAAACCCAGGCATATCAAGTATCAATTTCCCTCCTTTTTTAAGGAGGGGTGTCATGACAGAGTACGTCATGACGGGGAGGTCTGGCCCATGCGCAGGCCAGTTATCCCACCCACTGCCGGTGGTGCCATAAAATTTCTATAGTAACAGGTTTCTTGTTTCAAATTAAGAAACAGCACACCGTAATATTATTAAGCCCTGGCTATATCTCAAACTTGATTCCCTGGGCTAATGGCAATTCCGCACCATAATTAATGGTATTGGTCTGCCGTCTCATATAGGCTTTCCATGCATCTGAGCCCGATTCTCTTCCACCTCCGGTATCTTTTTCGCCACCAAAAGCCCCTCCAATCTCCGCTCCTGATGTACCAATATTCACATTGGCAATGCCACAATCCGATCCAACTTCAGAGAGAAAAGTTTCAGCTTCCCGCATATCCAGCGTAAATATGGAAGATGACAGCCCCTGAGGAACATTATTATGCAATTGCAGTGCTTCCTCAAATGTTTTATACTTTAATAAATACAGGATAGGAGCAAAGGTTTCTTCCTGCACAATTTCAAAATGATTCTCTGCTTCAGCAAGGGCAGGTACAATAAAATACGGGGAACCATACTCCTCCGATGAAAGGGAATCTCCGCCAAAAATCACCTTTCCTCCCTCCTCTTGCACTTTTTTTACTGCATGCTGGAACAGTTCAACTGCCGAGCCGTCAATCACCGGACCTACCAGGGTCTCCATGCTTGTTGGATCACCAATCTTATCTACCACCTGGGCATAAGCATTCAGCAATCTTTTTTTCACATCATCATACACTTTCTCATGGATGATCAGGCGGCGTGTGGAAGTACAACGTTGTCCTGCTGTTCCCACTGCTCCGAAAACAATGGCAGGAATGGCCATCTCCAGGTCTGCTTTATCGGAAATAATGATGGCATTATTCCCTCCAAGCTCCAGTATAGCCCTGCCCAGGCGTTTTCCAACAATTCCACCTACTCTTTGTCCCACCCGGGTTGAGCCGGTAACCGAGAACAATGGAATCCGTTTGTCGCCAACAAAATTATCTCCCAATACAGACGATTTTGCAATGATCAGGTTAAAAACCCCTTCCGGAACATTATTATCTTTCAATACATTTCTTATAATTTTCATCGTAGCAATTGCCGTGAGCGGTGTTTTTGAGCTGGGCTTCCAGATCACCACATCACCGGCAGCGGCAGCAAGCATAGAGTTCCACGCCCAAACGGCAACAGGAAAGTTAAAAGAAGTGATAAGCCCTACAATTCCTAAAGGATGATACTGATCAAACAACCGGTGTTTCGGCCTTTCGGAATGCATGGTAAAACCATTCAGCAGCCGGGCCTGACCCACTGCAAAATCACAGATATCTATCATTTCCTGCACTTCACCCATCCCTTCCTGAAAAATTTTGCCCATTTCCAGGGTTACCAGCATCCCGAGATCCTCCTTTGCATCTCTTAAAGCCAGACCAATCTGTCTGACCACTTCTGCCCTTTGTGGCGCAGGTATTTCCCGCCAAACCTTAAAGGCCTCCTGAGCTTTGTTCATGACCATCTCATAATCATCCAGCGTGGCTGTTTTTACTTTGGCAATCACACTGCCATCCACAGGCGACTCGGAGCCAGACACACTGCCTTCGGTTTCAAACCATTCGGTGCCGGTACAAAGGCCTGAGTTTGCTTCTTTGATACCCAGCCTCTTCAATACTTCTTTAAATCGGATATTTACAGGTTCCATAATGTATATTATTTAAATTTTAGTTTATACAAAGTTAATCCGATTTAAGCTTCTGCAAAAAATATTTTTTGAAGGTTAATGAGAAGAAAGATTATTTAGGGTTTGCTGAAAAACACAACCTCAACTAAATATTAATGTATTATATAAAATACTGCCGTATAAAGTGCAAGATTTTTTACTAAATGGACAAAAAGGCTTGCATTTTTTTGTTGGCCTGTAACACATCATCTTCTTCGTTGGCTTCGGCATAGCCGTATTCATATACAACTTCGCCTTGCCGCCTTAAATCTGATGGCCACAGACTTTTTCAGCTAACCCTATTTGCCTTTTTCTTCAAATACAAACAAATCAAATTGTAAGAAACTTAGACTGGATTCTGAGTTCAAAGGATGACCGGTACTTAAAAAGAGCCCTTCATTTAGCCTTCCTGAATTTTCGCATTCACTCATTAAAGCATTCATGCATTTAAGCAATATCTTATAGTTAGCCGATACACGAAGCATGGCGTCTTTACGATAGTATGGCACCAGTAATCTCTCAGTCACTCCGTCTCTTAGTCACCCCCTCACTCAGTCTCCTGGTCTCTTAGTTAAGCTGAAATGTTGTGCGCTGCTGCGTCTTTACTACAACAGGAACTCACTTATCTTAAAACAAGCCATGCAATTCCGCATCAATCTTGTCAATAACCATACGTAAATGATCCGGATTACTCGGGAAATCATAATGGTCGGCTTCAATGATCAACATTTTGCCCATATTGTAGGCTTCAACCCATGCCTCATATCTTTCGTTTAGCCTTTTCAGGTAATCCAGCCGGATACTATCTTCGTATTTTCTTCCCCGGTTTTGGATCTGATTTACAAGCGTAGGAACGGAAGCCCGCAAATACAAAATCAGGTCAGGTGGCTTTATGAGTGAACTGATCAGATTAAATAAGGTAAAATAATTTTCAAAATCACGGGTTGACATTAACCCCATGGAATGCAGGTTGGGGGCAAAAATATAGGCATCTTCAAAAATAGTACGGTCCTGAATAACGGTATCCCCTGATTTTTGGATTTCAATCATCTGATTGAAGCGGCTGTTCAGAAAATAAACCTGCAGGTTAAATGACCATCGTTGCATATCTTCATAAAAATCATTCAAATATGGATTATCATCCACATCTTCATAGTGGGGGGTCCATCCGTAATGTTTGGAAAGCAGTTTGGTTAAAGTGGTTTTGCCTGAACCGATATTCCCGGCAATAGCTATATGCATGGTTAAATTAATTAGTGTTTCAAAGCTAATAAACTACCTCGAGGCAAAGCTATCGAGGTATTACAAAGAATTGTCTGTTTCATACCCAGAGGGTCGGGGTATGAAACCAAAACCTTCTCGTCCACCATAGCGGAACGCGAAGGTGGAATAAAAGTACAAATAATTTTTCTTTACACATGATTTTTTCAGATTTTCTGCACAAAAAAATGTAAAGGGTTGAATTTGAATGAGCTTTCAATGTAATCCTTTACTTTGAAAGTTTTTTGTCAATTTCGATTATTTCCTCAACAAATCTTCTGTTATTGGAAAGCCTTGGTATTTTATTCTGCCCCCCCAGCTTTCCTTTATCATTAAACCAGTTATAGAAAGTGCCTTTCTTAACTTTTCTGACAATGGGCTTAACTACGGTAATACCCTTATATCTCTTTGCTTCGTAATCTGAATTTACTGCCATAAGCGCATGATCCAGAACATTTGTAAAATATTCCAGATCTTCAGGCTCTTTATCAAACTCAATGGCCCATTCATGGGAACCCTTTTCATGTTCAGCCATATAAATGGGGGCAGCTGTATATTCATTTATTATGGCTCCGGTTTTTGAACAGGCAACTGAAAGGGCTTTCTCAGCATTATCGATAATAATTTCTTCCCCAAAAGCATTCATAAAATGTTTGGTTCTTCCTGTTATTCTTATTTTATGCGGGAAAAGATGTGTGAATTCTATGGTGTCACCAATCATATACCTCCATAAGCCGCTGTTGGTTGATATGATAATTGCATAATTCACCCCTAATGAAACATCCCCGATAGAAAAAACAGGAGGATTCTCTTCATTTATCAGGTTTGCCGGAATAAATTCATAAAAAACACCATAATCCAGCATCAGAAGCATGTCATTTTTATCTTCTTCATCCTGAATACCGAAAAAACCCTCAGATGCATTGTAGGTCTCAAGATAGTTCATTTCCTGTGAAGGAATGATCTTTTCGTATTGTTTCCGGTAAGGTTCAAAATTTACACCTCCGTGGATGAACAATTCAAGATTGGGCCATACCTCCAGAAGATTATCCTTACCTGTATAATCAAGCAGATGTTTGATCAATACCAGGTTCCACGAAGGCACACCGGCAATGGAGGTTACATTTTCATCTTTTGTAACCTGAATGATTTCACTCAGTTTTTCATCCCATTTATCCAGCAGAGCAATTTTTGCAGCCGGAGTCCTCAGAAATTCCGCCCAAAAAGGAAGATTTTCAATAAGGATGGCAGAAAGATCTCCATAATAGGAGCGATTGGAAAAATTATTGATCTGATGACTTCCTCCCAGGGTTAAGCCTTTCCCTGAAAATATCCCCGTTTCAGGATGGTTGGCTGTATAAATTGCAAGCACATCTTTTGGTCCCCTGAAATGGCAATTTTCAAGAGACTCATTACTTACCGGAATAAATTTACTTTTATCACTGGTTGTACCTGAGGATTTGGCAAACCATTTAATTTCCCCCGGCCAAACCAGATTCCTTTCACCATCCCTGAGACGGGTTATCGTTGCTTTTACATCATCATATGTTTGAACGGGTAATCGTGTTTTAAAATCCTGATAATTCCGAACAGAGGCAAAATCGTATTTTTCCCCCAGAAAAGTATCACCGGCAAATTGCACCAGGTCTAAAAGCTGTTCATTCTGAACTTCAACAGGATATTTCCGGAACAGGTTTATCTGGTGCAGCCTTTTAACATTCAGCCAGTTGACTATGGAAGGGATGAGGGCCATATTACATTGTTGATAATATTCTAAATCAAAAATAATCAATTATTTAACAGCTTGCAACACCACGCTCCTGATTCCTGTAAATTTAGCGAATTAACGGAGCACTTCCTTTAGAATTTTGTACGATTTAATTTCTGCCAGATTCAGCTCATGCAGCTGAAAATAATCCAGTAAATGTTCTGTCATCAGATTGCGGTTTAGATGATTCAGCTTAAACTGGTCAAGATTTTCATATTGAAGGGTGCTGAGATCCGTCAGGATTTTACTGTGCTCTTTTGATAAATACAAAGAATGAGAAGGCAGATTCTCTCTCATGACACCTTCCCTGAGATCAAAATAACCCTCTGTGCCGGTGTATGAGAGATTTGGCTGAAATCCAAGGAAACGGGTGAGATTATAGAGAAAAAGTAAATGGAAGTTTGCAAAATTACCGGGTAAATGGTCCAGCGTTTCAAGCGAATACTCAATAAAATCATACAGGGGAACATTCGGATCTTCTGTTTTCAGGCTTTTATATAAAATTTCGGCAAGAAAAAGAACAATGGTATTTTTATAGATGTTACCGGGAATGGCATGATAGGGTTTATAAATTTTTGCTTCTTTTATCCGCTGTATTTCCCTTCCTGGCTTGTAATATGCTTCAAGATCAAGTAAAAATAAAGGCTGAAACAGGTTTCTCTTTACCGCTGCTTTTTTTTGCCGGACTCCCTGGCGGATAAATGTTTGCCGACCCAGATTTCGCGTAAATATATACACAATGATCCCATTGTCACCGTATTTTATATGGTGTAAAACGATTCCTTTGGTTTTTTGCATCATATCCCAGCGAAATTACGGAACAAATTTAGATAAAAAGCGTAAAAAATCTTGATGGATTTACCAGAACTATTTTGTGAAGATAAGTACATTTTAATAGTTAACGAATCTTTTATACTGAAATAAATCGTTGAATGAAGAAAGGAAATGAAAAGGAACTGGTAAAAAGAATTGCCAGACTGGCAAAGCAAAATCAGCAACTCCGGAATAAAATTAAGGAATTACAAAGATTGAGTGAGAAATCAGGTAAGGAAAATGAGAAATTTAAAGCCTTACTTGCTCAGATAGAACCTCAAAAACTCACCGGATTAAAAAAAGACACTCCACAACAGCCACTCACGTTCAAAATGAGTACGGTTCTGTTTGCCGAGATCCAGGGAATTACAAATGCCGTTTCTGATATGGATTCAGACCTGCTGCTGGATGAACTGGATGAAATCTTTTTTGAGTTCAATGCCACAGTTAAAAAATTCAATATTGAAAAGATAAAAACCATTGGTGATACCTATATGTGTGCCGGTGGAATTCCGGTAAAGAACATTACCAACCCGATTGAGGTGGTACTCGCTGCATTGGAAATGAGAAATTTTATTGAATCTTACGAAAAAGTTCAAAAAAACCGGGATGAAAGAATCTGGAAAATAAAATTCGGGATACATACCGGTCCTGTCATTGCCGAATTCATGGGAAAGAAAAAGATAAGTTACGATATTAAAGGAGATACGGTAAACACGGCAAGCCGTATCCAGTCCAATGCGGATCATGGGAAAATTATTATATCCATAATGACCTATGAACTGGTGAAAGAGTTTTTCAGTTGTGAATACTATGGGAAAATACCTGCAAAATACAAAGGTGACATGGATCTTTTTGAGGTAAAAGGTCTTAAGCCTGAATTTTCAGAAGATGAAAATGGGATTGTTCCCAACCATGCTTTCAGGGTGAAGTTTGGTTTGATTCAATTTTCCGATATGCAGGAGATTATCCTTGATAAACTTGAAAAGGAGCTTCCGGAACATTTATTTTATCATAATGTCAAGCATACGGTGGATGTAGTTACCGAAGTTGAATTAATCGGATGGGCAGAAGGGGTTTCCGACGAAGAAATATTGCTTTTAAAGGCAGCCGGATTATTTCATGATGCCGGACATACCATTGCATACCAGGACCATGAAATGCATGGAACCAAACTGGCCCGGGAAATACTTCCGAAATTTGGATATTCGGTAGAAATGATAGACCGGATTTGTGATATTATTATGGCAACAAAGCTGCCACCCCGGCCCAACAACCTGCTTGAGGAAATTATTTGCGACTCAGACCTTGATTATTTGGGAAGATCAGATTTCATTCCTGTATCAAATACCCTGTACAAAGAGTTGAAGGTTCAAAATATGATAGGTTCCCTGAATGACTGGAATAAACTGCAGGTGAAATTTATTTCAGGGCATCAGTATTTTACTGAAACAGCCCGGAATTTAAGGGAGGTGAACAAACAAAAGCAGATAGAACGGATATCAAGACTCATTGTGGATGACGAGGATTAAAACCTGGCAGATAATGAGTACCCCTCTTAGTGGATAAAAAGAATTTTTGTAATAAAAGTCTTTGACCCGTCACTGTTACTGATGAATACCAGATAAACTCCGGTATGAACCCTCTCTCCCAGTGTATTTGTCCCATCCCAGATTGCCTGTCCGCCCAGGGATTCCGTTTCAAAAACAAGATTACCGCTGATATCGGTAATTTTAACATTTGCTTGACCTACAAGTCCGGTAATTGTAATCGGCCCCCTGTAATCCTCTCTTACCGGATTCGGAAAAGTATAAACCTGGTTCATCTCATCAGAACCGGCAGTTGCAGTACCCCGGTAAGATAAGGTTCCGTCCTCCGTTCCAAAAAATACTTCCCCGGATTCCTGGTTGATAGCTATGGCGGTAATCCAGTTCGTAGGCAGTGGGCTGTTTTCTTTATTAAAACGCAGGATCTCCTGTGTACCGTCTTCTGAAAAAAGGAATACCCCGGCGGCCCTTGTTCCAAACCATTTGCGATTTGCCCCGTCAACGGCAATGCTCGTTATTTCCTCCGTACTTAACAAATAATCCGCCAGTCCGCTGCCATCATTCCTTGGGATTTTTACTTTCTGGGCAGTTGCATTTCCTCCGTTAAGAATTCCGGAAGAACTATAATAAACCAGAGGCCCATGCTTCGTCCCTATCCAGATGTTCCCGTCCAGGTCAGCTACCAGGCTGGTAATGTCCTGATAAGCTTTTCCGTTCTGATCAACCACTGAAATTTTTCTGTAAATATCATCTGATTCATCTCCTGGTGTATTGTTTTCATTAAAAATGAACAGACTTCCGCTTCTGGACAAAGATATCCATTTATCCCCGTAGGGTGTTTCAATAATATCGCCAAGTGTCAGACCTTTTATTTTCCCCCCAAACCAGTAGCTTTTCCAGTCACCTGCAGGAGTTTTAACAGAAACAGGCTTGTCAACAAGACTATTTGTCATCCAGAGATTATTGTTTCGGTCAAACAGGAGTCCAAATACCCTGACGTCATTTTCCCCGTAAGACGTACTTTGCAACGTACTGTTATTTTTGTCGTAAATATTCAACACTTCCTTTCCCTGCATTTCGATTAAACCATATCCCCAGCTTGAAATGAAAATATGGTCGGGCTCTGCAGGGTGAGAAATAATTCGTAAAAAATCTTTGACCTTATTATTAATATTGCTTTCCCATATTCCGTCTTTTAACCAGTAAGTCTCTCCGTTTCTCCATAGATTGCCCCATAAATTATTTAGGCCTCCTCCCACAATCCATGTAGTATTGTGGTTACTGTGAATAAAAAAAACCGAACTAAAGTACGGCCCGTTGGGAGCAATGCGTTCAAAAGATTTGTAATCCCGACTTTTTATCAGGGTATTTTTGTGATCAGCGATCCAAAGAGTTTCATCTTCATCAACAATAGCATGCCAGGGCTCAATTCCTCCCCAGCCATAATTGTCAATATAATATTCAGGAGTTCCGGGATTCTTATAAATGGAAAGAGATTTTTCCGAAGAGATAAAAAGCCTTCCGTTTCCGGAAGTGAGGGAATGATTAATTCCTTTGGTCTGTGCAAAAAATGCCCACTGGTTTCCGTTAGAATTAAATACTGAATCTATTCCGTTTGAAGTACTGGTCTGGTTCACATAAATAGTATTTTCCATGGTAAGAATGGAATTGAACTTCCGGTTGTAACCAGGGATATTTTTAATTTTTGTCCAGTGATTATAGTCAATCAGAAGGGGATCATCAATGTCTGCTGTAAGTATTCCGGATTGGGTAGCTGCATAGAGGTTTTGATTAAGCAATGCCAGGCCATACACAGGCATCGGATCTCCGTTATTACCAATATAATATGTATCTTTAAATTCTTTTTTATCAAGATCAAGCACGATAATTCCAAAATCACAGGACAAATATGCCAGGTTCCCTACAAACAAGGCATCATTAATCGTTTTTTTTCCGGTAATGGCCGATCTTAAAATGTCGGAAAGATTTATTAACTTATTTTCCTGAAGCAAATCCATATTTCCGTTTTGATAAGCAACCAGAAGTATATGGTTTTCCAGACTGTATTTTATAAATGAAATCCTGATATCCGAAAGGCCCTGAACCTGAGAGAATTTTTCAATTGACTGGTCACTTTTCTCTAAAAAGAACAGCGCTTTTTCCGTTGCACAGAAAATCCGGTCCCCTACATCTGTTACACTGATGGATTGCCGGTATGGATAATGGTCTCTCCATTCACCTATCCTCAATTGGCTGTTGGCGGGTTGTATAAGAGGGAAAATAATAAAAAATAAAAGAAAGATTTTTTTCATTAAAGGAACCCGTTTTATCTTGTTTTTGAATTTATAAAACGTGAGAAATTCGCATTTGGTATAAACATCTGGTATTTTGAGTCAGTCAGTTTATTATTCAGTCTCCAGTCCATTCAGAAAAAGTATAAGCTTTCTGAGAGCACGGGCCCGGTGACTGATTTTATTTTTTTCATCCATACTCATTTCAGCAAAAGTGGTTTTATAACCATCCGGCCTGAAAACAGGATCGTACCCAAATCCTTTAGCTCCGGACCGATGTAGTGTGATCTCTCCTTCAACGATTCCTTCAAACAAATGCTCGTCACCATTTATTATTAAAGCAATAATCGTCCGGAACCTGGCTTTCCTGTTTTCTTTCCCTTTGAGTTTATGAAGTAATTTTTCCATATTGGCCTCAGGGTCTTTTGAATTTCCGGCATAGCGGGCAGAGTATATTCCGGGTTCCCCGTTCAGTGACTCCACCTCAAGTCCTGTGTCATCAGAAAGAGTGTTATGATGGAAACGCCCATAAACAAATCTTGCTTTTTCAAGGGCATTTCCTTCCAGGGTATCTGAATTTTCAGGTATATCATCGGTAAATCCGAAAGATTTTAAACTCAGCAGTTCGAAATTTCCATCCAGTTCGGATTCAATTTCCCTAACTTTATTTTCATTTTGCGTAGCGAAGATCAATTTCATGTTAAACTGGTATAAAAAAAACAAGGATACGAAAATCCTTGTTTTTTTTAAATTAATATGAGTTATATTTTTATCCTCCCATGGCTGAAAAGCTTCCGGACTTCCTTAGATCCGGATTCGGATTCACACACATGACGGGGATTCTTTCCTGGTTAGCTATGATTTGCTGCTCATCAGCTCCTAGAGCATAATCTGTGAGACCTATATCCCGGGTTGTCATAATCAGAATTAGGTCGGCTTTCATTTGTTTGGCAAAATCAATAGTTTCTTTGTAAAACTTCTTTTTACCTGGTGCCGAATGAATTTCAAAATCTATGCCTTTGGATTTGAAATACCTTTTTGCAAAAATAGTATTGCTTGCCACCTTTGCTTTAAATGATTTATCACTGGCATCCTGTTTAAAAAAATAAAACTTCGTTTTATAATAATTGGCCAGATAAGTCACCCAGGCATTCTTTTCTTTATTTTCGATCCTGAAATCTATCGGAAAGACAACTTTTTCAAACTTTTTTGACTTTGGCGGTCCCTGAACAATAATAAACGGAACTTTTGAACTGACAATTACTTTCAAAGCCCAGCTGCCCGTCAATTTCTGCATGCCCTTAATGCCATGGGTTCCCATAACAATCAGATTGGCATCTGCTATTTCGGCAACTTCTCCTATGTCATGAAAAATACTGCCTGTTTTTACAATGTATCTTGGCTTTACAAAATGATCTTTAAATACTCTTTCTGCAATTTCTTTGCATTTATTTTCAGCATCCCTGATTTCAGAATGACTTTTTACAATATGCACAAGTACAATCTCATTCTGCATCTCCTGAGAGATCACCAGGGCATTTTCAAGTGCATAATCACCCACAATTGTAAAATCATGCGGAACGACAATTGTTTCCTTATTTTTTTCCATTGGTTTTTTATTGGATAGAGTTTAACAACTTAAATAATTTATTATATTTTTGAGAATACGAAAAAACCTTACTTTTGGTTCTGCAAGTTATGAATTTTTCAATCAAAATAAGCGAATTAAAAACAATCTTTGCTATCCTGTCCGGTATTGTACTTTTATTTACCCCGTTTGAAACTATGGGGATAAACACCAATCTTATTCCACAAATACAGAGAGTTACATTAAAATCAGACTCTGTAATTTACAAGGATAATACCCTTTTAGATGAAACGACACAAAATAGCAATTATTTTCCAAAAAAGTTAAAAATTCCGCACAGATATAATTCCCTGACAATTTTAATGAAGAATCGCGGGCTGGAAAATGGAGTTTTTTTTCAGTATTATCTTGAAGGCTTTGATAAAAACTGGAGCAACCCTGTAACTTATCCGGTAAAAGAATACAGTAACCTTCCTCCTGGAAAATACTCTTTTCATGCCAGGTATATGATTAATGGAAAACCCGGAGCTGATACTTCTTTTCGTTTTAAAATATTAAAACCGGTTTTTGGAACTTATCTGGCCATATTGATTTATCTTATGGGCACTGTTCTGTTAATCATCGTACTTGCAAAATTCATATCTTACAGGTTTGCCAGGGAGCGCTTCAGACTGGAACGGATCATTAATGATAGAACAAATGCGCTGGTAATGGAGAAGGATAAATCAGAAAATCTGTTGGCAAATGTATTACCAAAGGATACAGCCAGGGAACTGAAAGTCAGGGGAAAGGTGGCCAAAAAGAAATACGATATGGTAACGGTCCTGTTTTCAGATATTCAGGGATTTACGAAGCTGGCTGAACAAATGAATCCGGAGACTCTTATAGACGAACTGGATCATTTTTTCTTTTATTTTGACTCGGTTGTTGAAAAATACAATATTGAAAAAATAAAGACAATCGGAGATGCCTACATGTGCGCAGGGGGTATTCCCGTTAAAAACAAAACAAACCCGGTTGAAGTGGTAATGGCAGCTCTTGAAATGCAGCAGTATATGATTGAGTTGCACAAAAAAGCCTCGCTGAAAAATTCGAAAATTTGGGATATTCGTATTGGCATTCATACCGGGCCTGTAATTGCCGGAGTAGTGGGGCATAAAAAATTGTCTTACGATATTTGGGGCGATACTGTAAATACAGCAAGCCGGATGGAATCTTCCGGAGAAACCGGTAAAATAAATGTCTCAGGCTCTACCTATGAACTGATTAAGGATTTTTTCGAAACGGAATATCGTGGTAAAATGCCGGTAAAGTATAAAGGAGAGATTGAAATGTACTTTGTAAAAGGCCTGAAACCTGCGTTTTATAGTAAAGAACGAAATGGGCCTAATAAAAAGTTCTTTAATCATCTCCATTTGCTTAGGCTGTCAGGTTTCAGGGAAATTATTCTTCAAAAAATGGAGGAAGAAATAGCGGAAAATTATTATTTCCATAATCTGGACTATATAAAAAATCTTGAAGACAGGATAGATGCGATTTCATCTTCTGAAGGAGTAGCCGAAGATGATGTTTTGTTGATTAAATCAGCAGCTTATTTATATGTAACCGGTTTTGTGTTAGATTATGATAATCACCTTGAAGCCGCCTGCAATTACGCAAAAGATATTTTACCCGGGGTGCGTTATTCTGAAAGCCAGATAAAAGCAATTTGTTCTTTGGTGAAATCTGTAACCCGAAGTGGTAAACCTGCAAACATAAATGAAGGGGTACTGAAAGATGCAGTTTTTTATTATGTTGGCAGTGTAAATTACCTGGAACTCTCAATGAATCTTTTTTATGAACTGAGAGATCATCAGAAAATAAAATCACTCATAGAATGGAAGGTTGAACAAACCGGACTGATTTCAGGTTTTGAATATTTTACGAAAGCCGGCAGAAATCTAAGAGAAGTTGATAAAAATGAACAGTTGAAAAAAGTGATACAATTAATGGAAACAAATGCATGAAAATAGAATAGATTATAGTAATTTAGTAATGTTGAATTAAACTTAATTTTAAGGAATGGAAAATATTGACTGGGGCCACTTGTCTTTTGGTTACAATAAGACTAATTATAACACAAGGTGTTATTTCAGAAATGGTAAATGGGGTAAAATCGAAGTCTCAAGTTCCGAGATTATTAATATACATATTGCAGCCACGTGTTTGCATTACGGGCAGGAAGCTTTTGAGGGATTAAAGGCTTTTCAGGGAAAAGACGGGCGCGTCAGGGTTTTTCGCTGGGAAGAAAATGCGAAAAGGATGCAATCTTCTGCAAAAGGGATCAGGATGGCTGAAGTTCCCGGTGCTCTTTTTAAGGAAATGGTATGGAAAACCATTGCTCTGAACAGGGAGTTTGTACCACCGTACGGAACAGGTGCAGCTTTGTATATTCGGCCTTTATTAATAGGAACGGGAGCTGAAATAGGTGTTAAACCTGCAACAGAGTATATGTTCATGATTTTTGTAACACCCGTTGGTCCCTATTTTAAGGAGGGAATGAAACCGGTAGATATGCTGATAAGCAGAGAGTATGACCGGGCAGCTCCGCTGGGAACCGGAAATATTAAGGTAGGAGGCAATTATGCAGGTAGTTTAAACGCCATTCAGTCTGCGCACGACCATAGTTTTGCCAATGTAGTTTTCCTGGATGCCAAAGAAAAAAAATACATCGATGAATGTGGGCCGGCGAACTTCTTCGGAGTTAAGAATAACACCTATATTACTCCTAAATCTGATTCTATCCTTCCTTCTATCACAAATAAATCATTGATTACCCTTGCAGAAGATATGGGGATTAAGGTTGAGAGGAGAAAAGTTCCGGTTGAAGAACTGGAAACTTTTGAAGAGGCAGGTGCCTGTGGAACAGCTGCCGTTATCAGTCCTGTTAAATCAATTTATGATCCGGCAACCAGGAAAACTTATACTTTTTACCAGGATCAGGCAGGACCGGTTTCCCAGGAATTATACAACAGGCTCACAGCCATTCAACTGGGTGACATGGAGGATAAATACGGCTGGGTTGAATTTGTGGATTAAAAGAAGTGCCACCTGTGTTTTATAAAGGAGATTTATTTATCCTGATTCACACATTATTGCTATCTTTGCATTTCTGAAATTTGCACAGGCCTCTATTTCTTTGAGAACTTATTGGTCGGTTCATAATGCAGTTGATTTTCGGGATCTTAACAAAGTGATATACATTGAAAGGAGAAAATCCAAAATTTGAAAAGAAAAGATTAAGAAGTTCTTACTTTACTTCAATCATAAGCATATCGCTGGTTTTATTTTTGATTGGACTAATGGGACTGCTTGTCCTGAATGCAAAAGTTCTTTCCAATTACATAAAGGAAAGTTTAAATTTATCCATAATTCTTAAAGATAATGTTAAGGAGGTTGAGGTGAGGCGATTACAGAAGAACCTGGATGCTGCTGAGTATGTAAAATATACCAAGTTTATTTCAAAAGATCAGGCAGCTAAAGACCTTCAGGAAGAACTTGGGGAAGATTTTATTGATTTCCTGGGCTACAACCCTTTGCTTGCATCCATTGATGTTTACCTGCATGCACCGTATGCAAATACCGATAGTATTGTTATGATTGAAAGCAAATTAATGGATTACTCCCCGGTTAAGGAAGTTTACTATCATGAGTCTTTAATTTATCTGATCAATAAAAATGTCAGGAAAATAAGTTTTGTAATCCTGGTTTTTTCCGGACTATTATTCCTGATAGCCTTAACTTTGGTTAATAATACGATCCGCTTATCGGTTTATTCTAAAAGGTTTTTGATACATACGATGCAATTGGTTGGGGCAACCAGGGCTTTTATCCGGCGTCCTTTTATTAAAAAAAGTATTTTGCATGGAATTCTTGCTGCTTTTATTGCTATTTTCTTAATTTTGGGCTCCCTTTATTTGCTGCAAAAGGACTTTCCTGAAATAATTAAAATACAGGATATGCAAGTGTTGGCAATGTTGTTTGGCGGGGTAATTCTATTGGGAATTCTTTTTAATCTGATCTCAACATTTTTTGCAGTGAATAAATATCTGAGGATGGAAGAAGGAGATTTATATTATTAAAATACTACAGGCATGGCTTTAAGTGAAAAATTGAAACAAAAGGATGAAAATTTTGCATTGGGGAAAGATAATTACTTTTTTCTTGCAATCGGGTTTGTAATCATTGTTATCGGATTCCTGCTTATGATTGGTGGAAAATCAGATGATCCGAATGAATTTAGTGAAGCAATTTTCAGTTTCAGACGTATCACTCTGGCTCCGATTATTGTTCTTTTTGGTTTCGGATTCGAAATCTGGGCCATAATGCGGAGGCCAAAAGCAAAAAATGAGGATGCATGATTCCCATTTATTAAACCGATTTACGATAATTAAAAATATTTTATGAACTGGATTGAAGCTCTGATCCTTGGTATTGTACAGGGATTAACCGAATTTTTACCGGTAAGCAGCAGCGGCCACCTGGAAATAGGCAAGCACCTTCTGGGTGCTGATGTAACTCAAAGCCTGGAATTTACTGTTGTTGTTCATGGAGCAACAGTTTTAAGTACAGTAGTGATTTTCTGGAAGGACATTATAAATTTGTTTAAGAGCTTCTTTACTTTTAAAAAAAACGAAGAAACCTCTTTTGTCTGGAAAATTATAATATCAATGATCCCTGTTGGGATTGTCGGGGTTCTTTTTAAAGATGAGGTAGAACAATTCTTCGACGGAAACATGCATTTTGTTGGGGCTATGCTGATTTTTACCTCGGCACTGCTGGCTGTTACTATGCTGGCAAAAAGCAAGGGGAAGCACATTTCCTATCTTGATTCATTTATCATAGGTATTGCGCAGGCAGTTGCTGTTTTACCGGGCATTTCCCGTTCCGGGGCAACAATAGCCACTGGTTTATTGTTGGGAAATAAAAAAGAAGAAGTTGCAAAGTTTTCTTTTTTGATGGTGATTATTCCCATTCTGGGTGCAAACCTGAAAGAGTTATTCTCAGGGGAATTTGGGGGCAGTCAGGATATTAGTGCACTGGTTCTGGTAGTCGGTTTTTTCGCTGCTTTCATATCCGGGTTATTTGCATGCCGCTGGATGATTAATATAGTGAAAAGGGGAAATTTGTATTATTTTGCTTTGTATTGCCTGGTCATCGGAGGTATTGCATTAATCTTTGGATAAGCGAATGAGTTTACTGGAAGAGCAGGAGTTATATAAAGAAGGCCGGGTCCTGGTGTTTGACAAACCATTGAACTGGACTTCTTTTAATGTGGTAAGCAAGGTCAGGATACTTCTTCGGGATTATCTGAAGGTTAAGAAGATAAAGGTTGGTCATGCCGGAACTCTTGATCCGCTGGCAACCGGTTTGCTGATTGTTTGTACGGGTAAGGCAACGAAGAAGATATATCAGTTTCAGGAAATG
Source organism: Bacteroidales bacterium (assembly GCA_024763075.1). Lineage (GTDB taxonomy): Bacteria > Bacteroidota > Bacteroidia > Bacteroidales > VadinHA17 > JANTGF01. The sequence goes on from JANTGF010000015.1 coordinate 51,583, forward strand.
AAGAAGGAATATATTGCCACCATTGTGCTGGGTGAAACCACGCCTTCCTTTGATCTGGAAACAAAAGTGGATAAGGTTTTTGACCTTTCCGGGATCACTGAAAAAAAGGTAAAAGAGGTCCTGAATCAGTTCATTGGAGAGATCGAACAAATTCCACCTCTTTTTTCGGCCAAGAACATAAACGGAAAGAGAGCATATGACCTGGCAAGGAAAGGAGATACCCGTGAGCTGAAACCAAATTTAGTTACCATTGACAAGATAGAATTACTGGAATATAATTTGCCTGAAATTAAGATAAAAGTTCTCTGCGGCAAGGGTACATACATCCGTTCTTTAGCCAGAGACATAGGGTTAAAACTGCAAAATGGAGCATATTTATCAAAATTAATCAGGACTAAAATAGGTGATTATGAGATAGATAATGCCTGGGATATAAAAAAATTTGAGGATAGCCTGAAAATGTTGTAACTTATTGCATTTTCTTACGTATAAGGTATCTGTCCTTTTAAACTAATAATTTAGGAGAATGAACAAGAAATATTCCGGCCTTTTCTGCGTTCTGTTTCATTACTAAAACACATATAAATATGAAATTATCAAACTACAGATTTGAATTACCACCAGAATTAATTGCACAGTATCCTTCTGCAAACCGTGATGAAGCCAGATTAATGGTTTTGCATAAAAAAACAGGGAAAATTGAACATAAACAATTTAAAGAGATAATTCAGTATTTTGATAACGAAGATGTAATGGTCTTCAATGACACCAAAGTATTTCCGGCACGCCTCTATGGCAATAAGGAAAAGACCGGTGCTGAAATTGAAGTGTTTCTTTTGAGGGAACTGAACAGGGACCAGCGCCTTTGGGATGTAATGGTGGATCCTGCCAGAAAAATAAGGATTGGAAACAAACTGTATTTTGGCGAAAATGACATTCTCGTTGCAGAAGTAATTGATAATACTACCTCAAGAGGAAGAACCTTACGTTTCCTTTTTGACGGACCTTATGATGAGTTCAAGAAAACCCTGTACCAGTTGGGCGAAACCCCATTACCCAAATTCATTAACAGACAGGCCGAACCGGAAGATTCAGAAAGATATCAAACCATTTTTGCTAAGCATGAAGGAGCTGTAGCAGCACCAACTGCCGGGCTCCATTTTAGCAGGGAATTGCTAAAGCGACTGGAAATTAAAGGGGTTGACTTTGCATTTGTTACACTTCATGTGGGCCTGGGAAATTTCCGGACGGTTGATGTAGAAGATCTTACCAAGCACAAAATGGATTCAGAACAGATTATAATTCCTGAAAAAGCTACCAAAATCATTAATAAAGCTAAGGGTGAAAAGCATAATATTTGTGCTGTAGGAACCACCGTTCTGAGAACATTGGAAAGTTCGGTATCAACCGACGGCTACCTAAAACCTTTTGAGGGCTGGACAAATAAATTCATCTTTCCACCGTATGAACCGATTGTTCCCGATAGTATGATCACCAATTTTCATTTGCCACTTTCCACCTTGTTAATGATGGTTTCTGCTTTCTCAGGTTATGACTTTCTGTTTGAGGCTTACCGGCTTGCAATAAAAGAAAAATATAGTTTTGGTACCTATGGTGATGCAATGTTGATTATTGATTAGAAAACCCCTTTAATCAACGATTCCATTAAAGTTTTCTCAAAAGGAATCTTTCCGGAGATAGACTTGTAATGCTTGTATTGCTATGTTTTACAGAATTATTTCGGGCATTTGTTATCATCAAATCTGAAGTTCATTCATTCTCAGTATTGCAATGCTGATGCAGATTCTTCATTAAAGGAGATTAATATCACCTTAACCCGCAATATACACCACTATTATTAAATATTACTGCTACATTTCTGATATACAGTGCATTAATCTGTATTTTTCAGAAATTCTAATTGTCCAAAATTGGGTATCCGTTTTTTAACTTTATAAAGGCCTTAATTATCAGGTATTTTCTAACCAAATTTCCAAACTTTTGTCTCTCTAAATACGTAATTATAATCAATTTTAAACTTTAGTCGTTGCTTGGAATTAGTCAGATATATGCATTTATCATCGAAGTGCAACCATTTTGCATCATTAATAGTCTGATTTCTAAGCAACAGTACTTGTTAAATTGAATTGCAACTAAACCATGAGGTATCGCCTCCTCCTGCTTGTTTTCCTATTGTCTGGTATTTTCACCGGACTGGAAGCGCAATGGCTTGGTGGCTGGACTCACCGGAAAAAGATAATCTTCGACAATAATCAGGTTGCAGGCACTGCAAATTTAAATGATTTCCCGGTATTAATTGACATTACAAATGACACACTTCGTACAGTACCAAATCTGGGTGCTGTTGAGAGTGCAACCGGGGATGATTTCAGGTTCACCTCATCTGATAAGACCACCCTTCTTGATTTTGATATTGAGAAGTATGATGAAGTTACCGGACATCTGATTGCCTGGGTAAAGATACCCGTGCTTGACTATAATGACGACACAGAGATCTATCTGTATTTTGGAAACAGTAGTGCAGGTGCATACACAACTCCGGAAAACACCTGGAGCTCAAATTATTTAGCAGTCTGGCACTGGCATAACAACCTGAATGATGCAACATCAAATGGCAATAATGGCACAAATTTTGGATCTTCAAACGGAACTGGTATTATTGCAGATGCACAAACATTCAATGGTTCAACCAACTATGTAAGTGCACCGGATATTGATGCAAACTCCGGGACTTTTAGCTTTTGGTTCAAGCTGAATAATAATTTTAATTCACTGGCTCTTTCTTCGCAGACCCTGGTAAATAAGTTTCTTGATATTGATAATCACTTTACATTCATACTTGCCGGGCAGGATAATAGCTACAACGAAGATGGTAAATTATATTTTAAAATTGAGGGTGGAGGTTCTTTTCCCAGGGAGGTATCCATACAGAGTAGCTGGAATGCAGGGACCTGGTATTATGTCACAGGCACTTGGGGAACCCGTCATTCCCTGTACATAAATGGCACAGAAGATTCCGGAACTGATAGAATAAATGCTCTTACAAACAATGTACAGATTGAACTTGGTAGAGGATATATAGAACAGGTTGGTGCAACCAGATATTTTGATGGCACAATGGATGAAATCAGAATTTCCAATGTTGCCCGCTCTCCTGATTGGATCCAAACGGAATATAACAACCAGAATACTCCTTCTTCTTTTTATTCAACGGGAGGTACAGTTGATGCATTCCCTTCAGTGTTTAATGTTACCGGCTCAGGTTCTTATTGCAATGGCTCTGGTGGGTTAGCTGTCGGGTTATCAGGATCAGAAACAGGTGTGGACTATCAGCTAACAAATAATGGAGCGAACCAGGGAGCTCCGGTTGCAGGAACAGGAGGTGTTTTAACATGGGCAGGTTTAACTGATGGAGTATATAAAGTTGTTGCTACAAAGCTTGTTAGTGGAGAGTCCCTGACTATGGCTGGTAAAGCTGTAATTGTGGAAAATCCGGTACCGGTTGTAACTTTTGGATATGCTTACTATAAAACCATTACAATAAACTCAGCTCAGGTAGCCGGCACAGTTGATCTTACTGATTTTCCTCTGCTTGTCAGCTTTACCGATCCTGATTTACGCACATCCGGAAATGGTGGTAAGGTACAGTCGGTAAATGGATACGACATTGCGTTTACAGATGCAGCAGGTAATCCACTGAAATTTGAAATCAACCAGTACAATCCGGCAACAGGCTTATACACTGCCTGGATTAAAGTTCCAGTCATTTCTCATAACTCTGATACAGATATACAAATGCTTTATGGGAAAGCAGGCATGACTTCCAATCCTTCTTCCAGAGAAACATGGAGCTCAGATTATGTGCAGGTAATGCACCTGGATAATGATTTTTATGATGCAACACAAACCGGGAATTACGGGATAAATACAGGGACGACAGCTATAGGAGGTAAGATTTCCGGTGGACGAAATTTTGATGGTGTAAATGATGTAATTACCGTTGCAGATGATAGTAACCTGGATGGGACCAATGATGAGGCTACTTTTTCATTATGGATAAACTGGGTTAATTCGGCTGATGGAGCTTATCAGAGAATTATGACTTCCAGTAACAGGGGAGGATCTCCGAATGATGGTTATGAATGGGCATCGCAGCCTGGTGGAAATCACTTTTTTTATCCCCAATGTGATAATGCGTGGAATAATTATAACCTGGGTCCCGATCCATTTACCGATGGAACCTGGCAACATCTTGCAGTCACATTAAATTATAGCACAAAGTCAGTGAAAATTTTTGTGAATGGAAATCCAATGACTTTCACTACTATAAATGTACCAACATTTTGGACCAGTCTGGCAAATATTGATGATTGGGTATGGGGAGGAGGACCATCTAATTTTGCCGGTTTGATGGATGAGATTAGAGTTCAAACAGTAGAGAGATCTGAAGACTGGCTCTTAACTGAGTTCAGGAACCAGAATAATCCATCGGGTTTCTATACAGTCTCCCTTGAAAATCCTTACAAACTCTTACCTGATGTTTGTATAGATGATGCTCCTTATGTTTTAAATCAGGCCAAACCTGCAGGAGGAACATACTCGGGTACCGGAGTAAGTGGGGGTATCTTTAACCCTCGTATCGCAGGACCAGGTAATCATACAATTACATATAATTATACAGATGGAAATGGCTGCTCAGCCTCGGGGTCAGAAATCCAAACTGTTCATGCTTTGCCAACTCCTGTTATTTCAGGAAATACAAATGTTTGTCCAAATGCTTCAGGAGAAACATATAATACTCCTGATGTAGTTAACCATTCATATAATTGGGTGATTACCGGAGCAGGCGCATCAATTAACAGTGGACAGGGAACCCATGAAATAACAGTAAACTGGGGTCCAAATTCCGGCACACTTACTCTTACTGAAACCGATGATATTACAAGCTGTGACTCAACTACCACCGTATTTAATGTGACAGTACAAGATGTTACAAACCCAACGATCACTTGTATAGGTAACCAGACAAAGTCAGCAGATGCAGGTGAGTGTTACTATACCGTATCAGGAACGGAATTTGACCCTGCCACTACAGGAGACAATTGCGGAGTCGCTTCTGTAAGCAATAACTTTAATGGTGCAGCTACATTGGCCGGTGCTCAAATTCCCGATGGTACAACCATCATCTGGACAGTAACCGATAACAGTGGAAATACAGCGAACTGCAACTTCACGGTAACGGTAAACGATACGCAGAATCCAACGATCACCTGCGTTGGGAACCAGACAAAGTCAGCAGATGCAGGTGTGTGTTACTATACCGTATCAGGAACGGAGTTTGATATTACAAATGCAAATGACAATTGTGAGCTGACAGATACCACAGTTACACTGAATGGATCAACCATTATGCCTGAAACGAGTATGGAAAGTCTGTCTGGAGTGTTGTTCAATACCGGAGTTACAACCGTAACCTGGAAAGTTGTTGACAGATCAGGGAATACATCCTCCTGCAGCTATACAGTTACGGTTACAGATAATGAAAAACCGGTAGCTGTATGTAAAAACATCACAATCCAACTTAACCAGCTTACAGGAACAGCTTCTATCACTGCAGATGATGTTGATGGAGGAAGTACAGATAATTGTAATATTGCTTCACGTTCTATTGACATAAACACCTTTGATTGTTCAAACCTGGGACCAAATAATGTAGTTTTAACCATTACAGATAATGTCGGAAACAGAGATAGTTGTACCGCAATTGTTACAGTGGAATATCAAGCTAGTCCGGTTATAACCATAACTCCTTTATCAGATACTTTATGCAACAATGGAGCAACGACTATTCAGTTATCAAGCAATATTTTAGCAACACAATTTAACTGGACAGTTGTTGGAGACCCAGGAATTTCGGGGTACAATGATGGAAGCCAGTCAACACCATTTGTGATAAGTGAGAATTTATCGAATATTGGAAGTAGTTTTGGAACTGTTACTTATACAATTGTACCAGAAATTTATGGAAAATGTGATTTGTCTTCTATAGATGTGAAAGTTCTTGTCAACCCACGTCCAAAGCTGGAGCTAGCAGTTACGCCTGACACCTTATGTTATGATGATGGTACAGGGACAACTTTCAATATTTCCACTCCAAACACTACCACTGGTACCTGGGTTTATGATCTGACAACTACACCTAGTAATGCAGGAGTAAGTGGATATAATCCCGGTGGTTCTGATCTGACAACCATGAACTTCACAGATCTGCTGATCAACAGTACGGATGTAGTGCAGACTGTTAGCTATCAGTTTACAGCAAAAATACTGGATCCGACAACCGGTCTGGCATATTGTGAAGATGGTATGGACACTACCATAACGATAAGTATCAACCCAAGGCCTAAGATCGCAGTAGTTGCAACTCCAGATACGCTTTGTTATGATGATGGCACCGG
>JANTGF010000016.1 GCA_024763075.1 Bacteroidales bacterium
CTACCGTGACAAGTGATATCTCACTCCTGGCCAACTTCAAAATCCAGTCTTTTAATGTCAGTGCTGCTGCTATCCCTGAGATTGGTGGGTCGGTGGCTGATACCGGTAACTTTAATTACGGAACAACTGCTACAATTACTGCAACACCTAATACCGGGTATGACTTTGTAAACTGGACGGATCCCGTTTCACTTGATACCCTCTCGGTTTCCGCAAGCATCGACACTACTGTTACAAGTGATATCTCACTTGTGGCAAACTTCAAAATCCAGTCTTTTAATGTCAGTGCTGCTGCTATCCCTGAAATTGGTGGATCGGTGGCTGATACCGGTAACTTTAATTACGGAACAATTGCTACAATTACCGCAACACCTAATACCGGGTATGACTTTGTAAACTGGACGGACCCCGTTTCACTTGATACCCTGTCGGTTTCCGCAAGCATCGACACTACCGTAACAAGTGATATCTCGCTCGTTGCAAACTTCAAAATCCGGTCTTTTAATGTAAGTGGATCATCTTCTCCTTCTGATGGAGGGACTATTGCAGACACCGGAACTTATAATTTTGGGGCAATTGCAACTATATCAGCATCCCCTTCTGTCAATTTTGAATTTATTAATTGGACTGATGCTCTTACCGGAGACACTATCTCTACAAACCTAAGTATAGATACCACTGTTTTCAGTAATATCTCTTTTATTGCCAACTTTATAAAACTGCAAACCATTGACCTCATTTCCGGCTGGAATATTATGTCTTTCAATGTAGTACCGGATAACCCGGATATGTTTGCGATTCTGACACCTGTTATTGATTCGGGCTATCTCCAGAAAGTACAAAACGAAACCGGAGATGCTGTTGAGTATGTTACAGGCATAGGATGGATAAATAATATTGGAGATATGACTCCAACAGAAGGTTATAAAATCAGGGTCACTGATACAACTCAGCTAACGGTCTCCGGAGATGCTGTTTCACTTCCTTACAACATTCCTTTGAAATGGAAATGGAATATAATGGGTTTTCCTGATGATGAACCACAGTTATCCCAAGATGTTTTATTGGACCTGGCAGACACAAACATACTTACAAAAGTACAGGATCAAACTGGTTCTTCCGTAGAATATGTGGATCCAATAGGATGGATTTATAATATTGCAAGTTTTTTACCGGGTCAGGGTTATAAAATCTATGTAAAAGCAGATACTTCCCTGACCATCTCAGGATCATCCAATAAATCTGCAATTATCTATCTGAAGAAAACACAGTCTTTTCACTTCAGCCCAGCCTGGAAAGGTAACGGATATAACCACATGAATATCTATATTCTTGATACTGAAGGCCTGGATAATGGTGATGAAATTGGCATATTTGACAATGACCTATGTGTTGGAATGGGAATTATGGATGCCGGCAAAGATTATATTTCCATTGTAGTTTCATTGGATGATCCGGTTACAAAAGAAAAGGATGGTTTTAGTAACGGAGACGATATTAAGTTGCGTGTCTGGAAAAAGAATCAAAATAAAGAATACAAAATTGAAAATATAAAATTCAGCAGTAAATACAGCAATAAGTTTTATGAATCTGAGACATCGGTTATTCAGCTAAATCCTGAAATGAATGTTGCCTACAGTAAGGGCTCCTGGAGATTGAATGATGCATATCCAAATCCATTCAATGAAAAGGTTTTTATATCTTATTCTATTGCTGAAGAGACCAAAGTCAGGATTGAAGTTTATAATCTGACAGGAGAGATCATCCGGGTTTTGACCAATGGATTACAGCCAAAGGGCAATCATATAGTTAGCTGGGACGGGACAGACCCTAAAGGGAACAGGGTAGCTCCCGGAGTTTATTTTTACAGGATGATTGCTCCGGATTATTCAAAAGTTAAGAAGCTATTGTTTGTAAAATAATAATTAAGATTTTAAAATTAAGATCAATTATGTTGAAAAAGGTTTTTACCTCATTATTAATATTACTGGCTTTTACTTTCGCATCACATGGACAGCATTTTAATGTGGTATGGACAGGGAATGGTCTTGACCATGAGAATTTTTATTTTACAAAGGGAATATTAAATGGAGTTGATCTGGAAGCAGGTGATGAAATTGCCGTTTTTGATGGTATTTACTGTGTGGCAGCCGGTATTCTCACTCAACCTCTGAACAGCACAGATTTTCTTACCATGAAAGCTTCAAGGGATGATGATCTTACTACAGAAATTGATGGCTATACAGTAGGGAATCCTATTACCTATAAAATATGGGATAACAGCGAAAGTATGGAAATTGATAGTGTGGTAGCCACATATAACTCGGGAAGTAATCTTTTTGTTTTGAGTGGAACTGTCTCTGCGGAATTAGCCGGTTTTCTGGTTTTCGATATTACAACCGATGTTAATCCAACAGGAAGAGGAACCACTACCGGAGCCGGTACATATGATTATAACAGTACGGCTACCCTTACTGCTACTCCGGCTACCGGATATAATTTCGTGAACTGGACGGAAACCAACTCCGGAGATACCCTTGCAACTTCTCAAAGTTTTGATGTCCTGGTTACTCAGGATAGTTCTTTTACCGCTAACTTTGCGCCTCAATCCTTTTCCATTTCTGCTGTCGCAAACCCAACCGGCGGTGGTTCGGTTTCAGGGAATGGCCCATATGATTATAATACTACGGCTACCCTTACTGCTACTCCGGCTACCGGGTATAACTTCGTGAACTGGACGGAAACCAACTCCGGAGATACCCTTGCAACTTCTCAAAGTTTCGATGTCCTTGTTACTCAGGATAGTTCTTTTACCGCTAACTTTGCGCCTCAATCCTTTTCCATTTCTGCTGTCGCAAACCCAACCGGCGGTGGTTCGGTCTCAGGGAATGGCCCGTATGATTATAATACTACCGCTACCCTGACTGCTACTCCGGCTACCGGATATAATTTCGTGAACTGGACGGAAACTAATTCAGGTGATACAGTTTCTGTTGTTTCAACTCTCAATATAACGGTTACCGGTGATAGCTCATTCACTGCTAATTTTGTACTTCAAACTTACACCATCAATACCTCCGTTAATCCTACATCCGGAGGTACAGTCTTAGGTAGTGGTTCATATAACTATAACGAAACAGCTGTTCTAACAGCGAATCCAGCCACAGGTTATAATTTCCTGAACTGGATTGAAACCAATTCCGGGGATATCGTTTCTAACAGTCAGAGTATCAATGTCACTGTTACAAGTGACAGCTCATTTACTGCTAATTTTGTAATCCAGTCCTTCAATATTAATGTTGCCGCAAATCCGGGCATTGGTGGTAATGTTTCTGGCAATGGTACTTATAACTATAATACGACTGCAACTTTGACAGCAACTCCTGCAACCGGATATGATTTCGTAAACTGGACAGAAACCAACTCCGGAGATACCGTTGCAACTACTCAAAGTTTCGACCTTACTGTAACTCAGGACAGCTCTTTTACTGCTAATTTTGAACTACAGTCTTTTACTATTTCTACTGCTATCAATCCAACCGGAGGCGGTACTACCTCAGGTGGGGGTGCCTATAATTATAATGAGATTACCACACTTGTAGCTACACCTGCCACCAGTTATGAATTTGTCAACTGGACAGTAACAAATTCCGGAGATGTGGCTTCCGGAAATCCGGGTTTTGATGTTACAGTAACAAGTGACAGTTCATTCACTGCTAATTTCATACGAACTTATAGTATCTCTATTTCTGCTAACCCGGTAAATGGTGGTACAATTTCTGGTGCCGGAACTTACACAGATGGTTCTACTGTAAACCTTTCTGCTACAGCCAATGCAGGATATGTTTTCATTAACTGGACCGAAGGGGGTTCCGAAGTATCTACAAATCCCAATTATTCTTTTACAGCATCAGCAGATAGATCTTTGATTGCAAACTTCACAGGCAGTCAAACCATTACGCTAAGTAGCGGCTGGAATATTATGTCATTTTATGTAACCCCGCCTGATCCTGATCTGTCTGTTATACTGGCTTCATTGATCAGTGAAGGCTCGCTGGACAAGGTCCAGGACGAAACAGGAAAAGCGTTTGAAAATGTAGCAGGAATAGGTTGGATAAATGAAATCGGGAACTGGGCTCCGACGGAAGGTTATAAAATACGGGTTAATACAAATACACAACTTGATCTTACAGGCGATGTTATTTCACTACCTGCAGGCATCCCGCTGGAAACAGGCTGGAATATCATGAGCTTCCCTTCTCCTGAAATGCAGAACTCCCAGGATGTGGTTGCAGCCCTGATTTCTTCCGGTGAACTTGTAAAAGTACAGGACCAGACCGGATCTGCCATCGTATATTTAGATCCTAACTGGCAATATTATATCATCAATTTCCATCCCGGTGAGGGTTACAAGATCAATGTCAATACAAACACATCCATTACGATTGATGAATTACCTCCGAATAAGTCTGGTGCCATGCAAAAAGAGACAGTCATTCCTGAGCATTTTTCCACATCATGGACTGGTAATGGCTATAATCATATGAACATTTATATCCTTCCGGAAGGCAGTTTGGAATCCGGTGATGAAGTTGCAGCTTTTGACGGGAATATCTGCGTGGGTATTGGAATGGTTGATCCTGCTAAGGATTATATCTCAATTATTACCTCCATGGATGACCCGATGACAAAAAAACAGGATGGATTTATCACCAACCATAAAATTCAACTTCGCGTTTGGCAGAAAGAAACAGACAAAGAATACACGATTGAAAAAATTTCTTTCCGGGATCCGGATAACAATAAATATGTGGAATCAGGAACAAGTATTATTCAGATGAATCTTGAAATTCCGGATCATGATCAGGGGTGGAGCCTCGGTGATGCTTATCCGAATCCATTTAATGATTTCACTACTATTCATTATTCAGTTGCTAAAGAAATGAATATCCGAATTGAGATTTACAATGCCACCGGTCAAAAAATAAAGGTACTCCTGGATGAAGTTAAAGCGGAGGGCGATTATACCATTACCTGGGACCGTACAAATCAGAACGGCAAACAAATTTCTTCAGGAACATATTTTTACAGAATGATAACCAACAACTATTCAGAGGTTAAAACTCTGATATATATGGGAAAATGACCCATAGAATGAAAGAAAAGAATTAAGAAAGAGGATCATAATATGAAAAAGATAATCACTTTACTACTGGTAATATTCACATTAACATCAGGGCTCCGGGGGCAGCATTTTATCCCCGTCTGGACTGGTAACGGAGTGGATCATGAAAATTTCTATTTTTCAAAGGCTACCATAAACACTGTCGATCTTGAAGCAGGTGATGAGATTGCTGTTTTTGATGGTTCATATTGTGTAGGAGCATCCGTTCTCACCCAGCCTTTAAGTACTTCAAATTATCTGAGTGTTGTTGCTTCAAAAGACGACGATGTTACCACCGAAGTGGATGGTTATACTCCCGGGAATACAATTATCTATAAAATCTGGGATAACAGTGCTAATAAAGAGATCAATATTATTACAGTAAATTATCTTTCCGGCACCGGCACTTTTGTAGTAGGAGGAACCGTTTCTGCTGAATTGGCCGGAGAAGCAACCCGGCTGGATATTACTCCGCTGTCTTTTGATGTCAGTCCATATGCAGGGCAAGTAGTATTTACGGTGGATGCAAATACAAGCTGGGCCATCACAGCCAATGATAGCTGGATTACACCATCCAAGGTAAGTGAGACTACTTTAAATGCAGACTACACCATCAACACAGGTGCAGACAGAAGCGGTACCATCGAAATTACAGGTGGGGATATAACAAGAACCCTTACCATTAACCAGGAGGGTCCTACTCTTCAAATTACACCCACAAGTGGTACTTTACCCTGGGGGCAATCGGTACTTGACGGAGGTACAAACACCTGGTCTCCTGCAGTTGAGTTTACAGTTACTTCAAACCTAAACTGGGATATAAATGATTTATCGTCCAACCAGATATGGTTGGGGTTTGATGTCTATACCGGCACTCCTGATAAATTCGTAGCCTATGCAAAGTCAGACAATGATGATGTTCCAAATGATGGAGTGATCACTCTGGATATTCCAGTCTTCAGCATCAGCAGTTCAGTAAATATTCATCAGGAAGGAGCTCCCGTTTTAACGGTTAGTACTCCAAGCCTTAGTCTGGCATATATAAGTGGAAGTACGGGCAGTTTTAATATTACTGCAAAAAACGTAACCTGGGATATTACCTGGGATAATACGGGTGCTCCATGGGTTTCGGTTGCTCCGGTAACAGGTACGGATGACCAGATAATAAATGTAACCACAACTAGTGCGAATACAGCAACTACAGCCAGAAGTGCAATACTTACCATCTCCGGAGGAGGAATAACGCATACCGTGTTAGTAACTCAGGAAGGTGCACCCCTTCTGGAAACTGATTCCACCAGTCTGGGACTCGCCTGGGATAATGGCAGTAGCAACACTTTTACTGTTACCTCTGCAAATACTTCCTGGACAATCAATAATTCTCCTTCATGGCTTAATATTAGTCCCCTAAACGGAACTGAATCTCAGGGAGTTTCTGTTACCGCCAATGAGGCCAATCCATCTACTTCCAATCGTTCTGTCATACTTTCTGTCACGGGAAGCGGAATTACCCGGAATGTTACGGTTACTCAGGCCGGTGCTCCTTTACTTGAAGTTGATTCATCCAGTATCGGCCTTGCATATCAGATCAATAGTGAAAATACTTTTACCGTGACTTCTGCAAATGTTTCATGGAACATCACAGGTAACCCAACCTGGCTGTCGGTAACACCGGCTTCTGATAACAGTACACAACTGATAACGGTAAGAGCCACAAGTGAAAACTCCTCTACCATTGCCCGTACAGCTACCCTTACCATAACTGATGGGATCATAAACCGGACTGTAAATGTAAGCCAGGCAGGTGCTCCTTCACTTGAGGTGAACCCAACGACTTTAAGCATGTCCAGTAATGGTGGTAGCAGCGGATCTTTTAATATCACCTCTGCAAACCTTACCTGGAGTATTACAGGTATTCCCACCTGGGCTGATCTTACCCCTGTTACTTCCGGCACCGGAGATCAAACCATTACTGTAACTACCAATAGTGCTAATGCTTCTACAGATCCACGGTCAGCAACCTTAACTATTGCAGGAGGAGGAATTACGCGAATGGTAGATATTACCCAGGAGGGTGCCTCCGTACTGAGTGTTGACCCCTCCAGTATCAGTCTTACCTATCAGAATGGAAGTTCCGGTACGTTTAATATTAATGCCGCAAATGTTACCTGGAGAATTGAGAATATTCCCGGTTGGCTGACTATTACCCCGGTTACTACCGGAACCAGTAGTCAGATCATTACGGTAACTGCAAATGAAGAAAATCCTTCAACTACTGCCCGGTCAGTAAACCTCACTATAACCGACGATAACATTACCCGTACGGTTACGGTAACTCAGGATGGTGCTCCTCTCCTGGAAGTTGATTCGACCAGCATTGATTTAGGATATCAAAACTTAAGTGAATCATCATTCACTGTTACATCAGAAAATGTTTCATGGAATATCACCGGTATTCCTTCCTGGTTAAGTTTAACACCTGATAATGGAACTAATACCCAATTAATTTCCGTTGTAGCTACTGAGGAGAATCTTTCAACCTCTGCAAGAACTGTTACACTTACGGTTACCGATAATAATCTAACCCAGACTCTTACGGTTACCCAGGCAGGTCGTCCATCCCTTGAGGTTGGAACCTCAAGTGTGAATATTGGTTATAAGGATGGCAGTACCGAATCTTTTCTGGTTATCTCATACAACTTAACTTGGAATATTAGCGGAAAACCTGACTGGCTCGATGTCAGTCCTTTATCAGGAGGAGGTCAGACAAACACTAGTATAAGCCTGACTGCCATAGGGGACAATCCCACTTCTGCTGAAAGGACAGCCACATTAACCGTTACCGGTGGCGGAATTTCCAAAACAGTAACCGTCACCCAATCAGGTGCTCCCGAGCTGACAGTAGATCAAACAACAATGAGCATAGGGTATGAAAGTGGACTTACTTCAACTTTTGAACTGACCTCTGCTAATGTCACCTGGAATATTGTAGATAACGCAACATGGCTTGGTATTAATCCGGCCTCAGGAAGTACCAGTCAGACAATTACGATAAGCACAACCGAAGAAAACCCGTCAACCAATTCCAGAAATGCAACCATTACAATAACCGGCGGAGAAATTACACGGACCATATCAGTAACCCAGGATGGCGCACCTCAGCTGGAAGTGAGTCCTGCAAGCCTCAACCTTACCTGGCAGAATGGAAGTAATGGCACAATTAATGTTACATCTGCAAATGTGAACTGGCTTGTATCCGGGGCTCCCTCATGGGTCAGTATAAACCCATTGTCCGGAAGCGGAAATCAGGCGATTACGGTTACTGCTACCAGTGACAACCCAACATCAAGTCCCAGAACCGGTTCTTTCACTATTTCAGGCGGAGGAATTTCACGTACAGTCTCTGTTTCTCAGGATGGCGCACCCTTATTGGAAGTCAGTACAACTGCTTTAAGCCTGGGCAATCAGAGTGGCAGTACCGGAACTTTTACAGTAACTTCTGCAAATAATATATGGTCTATTTCAGATGATGCTACCTGGTTCAGTGCCAGTCCGGTATCCGGCAGCAGTACATTAGCCATTACCCTTACTACAAGTAGTGAGAATACTTCCACAGCCGACAGGCAAGGTACCATTACAGTAACTGACGGAATGTTAATACGGACTGTAACCGTTACTCAGCAGGGTGCAGATCCTGTACTTAGCGTTGATCCGGCTTCCAGAAATGTAGATGCAAATTCAGGTATAGCAACATATACCGTCACTTCGAATGTGGACTGGACAATAAGCGAGAATTCTGACTGGCTTGCTGCAACAAAACTGGATAATTCTACCCTTTCAGTTACATACAACGAAAATCTTAGCGTTAATCAAAGATCTGCTACTATCACTCTTTCCGGACCGGGTGTTTCAGATGTTTCAGTTACCCTTATCCAGGCAGGTGCTACTCCTTATTTAACCGCTACTCCATTGTCTACTACTGTTTCTTCTGCTTCAGGGGCATTTGTATTCACAGTTTCTTCTAATATTACATGGGCAGTTACAGATGATGCCGGTTGGGCAAATCCTGTAAAAACCGATGATCAGACACTCACTGTAAATTATGATGAAAATACGGTGGTATCAGCAAGAACTGCTACCATCACTTTATCCGGATCAGGCGTTGATGATGTTGTTCTGAGTCTGAATCAGGAAGCGGCCACGCCGGTATTAACCGTAGATCCTTCATCCCGGAATGTGGATGCCCTGGCCGGGACGGTAACCTTCACGGTTACTTCAAATATTAACTGGACTTTCTCCGAAACGGCTGACTGGATTACAGGCACAAAAACAAATAACACTACGCTGACCATCGATTATTCAGAAAATCCGGAAGTCACCTCAAGAAGTGTGATCATAACCCTTTCCGGACCGGGAGTAAGTGATCAGTCCGTTTCCGTAACCCAGGCAGGAGCTACTCCTGTACTTTCTGTCGTTCCATCATCGGCAAATGTAAGTTCTGCAGCCGGAATCGAGTCTTTTACTGTTACTTCAAATATAGACTGGAACGTCTCAGAAAATTCATCCTGGCTGACCGCAACAAAAACAAACAGCACAACCCTTACCGTTATTTATGATGAAAATATTTCTGTTGACCCCCGTTCTGCTGTAATTACTCTTTCAGGAACGGGTGTTGCTGACCAGATTGTTACAATAAATCAGGCAGGAGCAACTCCTGTATTATCTGTAACACCAGCCTCACAAAATGTCACCTCAGCAGCCGGCAGTACTACTTTTACAGTAAATTCCAACCAGAACTGGTCTTTTGTTGAAAACTCCGACTGGTTCAGTGCTACCCAAACAAATAATACTACATTAACCATTACGTATAATGAGAACCTGAGCGTTGATCAAAGATCAGCCATTATAACTATTTCAGGTGCTAACGTCACTGATCAGATTGCCACTGTAGTTCAGGAAGGTGCTGATCCCGTTTTGACAGTAACTCCCTTATCCCAAGATGTTTCGGCCTCAGCCGGGTCATTTAATTTCACGGTTTCTTCAAATATCAACTGGAGTTTTAATGAAAATGCCGGCTGGCTGACAGCTACAAAAACAAACAATACAACTCTGACAGTAACTTATGACGAGAATACAGTTGTGGCAACACGAACTGCAAATATTACTTTTTCAGGGCCCGGAGTCTCCGATCAAACCGTGTCCCTAAGCCAGGAGGCTGCTACTCCCGTCCTAAGTGTCGAACCGGCGTCTCAAACCGTAGGTTCACCCTCAGGTTCCTTAACCTTTACAGTATCTTCCAATGTTAACTGGTCAATCAGCGAAACAGCTACCTGGTTTAATGCAGTTAAAACCAACGATCAGACAATCACTGTTAATTATGATGAAAATACTGAGGTTAGTTCAAGAAGTGAAGATATTGTTGTTAGCGGACCCGGTGTTGCCTCCCAAACAGTAAATCTCAATCAGCAGGGTGCCAATCCTGAACTTTCAGTTACCCCTGCCTCCAGAACCGTTACTTCCGCAGGGGGGACAACAAACTTTACGGTTTCCTCCAATGTAAGCTGGACAGCCACTGAAAATGCAGACTGGCTGACTGTAACAAAAACCAATGAGCAAACTTTAACAGTTAATTACAATGAAAATATTACCGTAAATTCCAGATCGGCAACCATAACCATTTCCGGTCCCGGGATTACCTCTCAGGATGTACTGGTAACGCAGGAAGGGGCAACTCCGGTACTAACGGTTACACCAACCAGCCGTTCTGTGAATGCCAGTTCCGGTGCAGTTACTTATTCGGTCACCTCTAATGTTGACTGGTCCGTTTCTGAAAATTCAGACTGGCTTACGGCCACTAAAACAAATAATTCCACACTTACAGTCAGTTATAATGAAAATATCACCGTAGATCCCAGAACAGCTTCCATTACTTTATCCGGAGCAGGAGTCACGGCTCAAACTGTAACATTAAATCAAAGTGGTGCAACTCCAGTTTTAAGTGTTGATCCCGGCTCCGCAAACGTTTCGTCAGAAGCAGGATCTGTCAGTTTCTCTGTAACTTCAAATGTTAACTGGACTTTTACCGAGAACAGCGATTGGCTGAGTGCTCTTAAAACAGATAACACTACACTTACAGTTACTTATGAAGCAAATATTTCTGTTGAGGGAAGATCTGCAACCATCACTCTTTCCGGACCCGGAGTTACAAATCAGACAGTTACGGTAACTCAACAGGGTGCCACACCTGTTCTTTCCGTTGACCCAACCAGTGCCAGTGTTTCCGCTGCATCCGGAACTCATACATTTGCAGTTACTTCTAATATAAACTGGAGTATAAGTGAAAACGCAAATTGGCTGACAGCAACCAAAGATGATAATGCCACCATTACGGTAAGCTACAATGAGAATCTTTTAGTTGTAGCCAGAAATGCAAGTATTACGGTTTCAGGACCGGGTGTCTCGGATGTGGTAATAAGTTTCGACCAGGAAGGAGCTACACCGGTACTTTCTGTTGAACCGACAACAGAAAATGTAAATGCCGATGCAGGTTTCGTTGCTTTCAGTGTCACCTCAAATATTGACTGGACCATCTCTGAAAACGAAAGCTGGCTGACTGCAACCAAAACCAATGAAACAAGGCTTACGGTTACTTATGATGAAAATCTTGTTGTTGCTACAAGAAGTGGTTTGATCACCTTATCCGGACCGGGTGTTTCGGATGTGGAAATTACCCTGAATCAGCAGGCTGCAACGCCTGTTCTGTCGGTTGACCCCATCAGCAAAACGGTAACTGTGGATGCCGGGACGACTACTTTTGCGGTTACTTCCAATATAAACTGGAATATATCTGAGAATGCCGACTGGCTAACTACTTCAAAAACAGATGATGCTACCCTGACCATCAGTTATGATGAAAATACCGTGCCTGCTGAACGGGTAGCCTCCATTATCCTTTCAGGGGAAGGTGTTTCCCCGCAAACGGTAAGCCTTACCCAGGAAGCTGCAGAACCGGTTTTATCCGTCAGCCCGGCTTCTTACGATGTTAGCTCCGCTTCAGGCTCTGTAACATATACAGTCACCTCAAATGTAAACTGGAGCTTTAATGAAAATACGGATTGGTTAACAGCTATTAAATCAGGAGAAACCTCTCTGATTGTTACTTACAGTGGAAATGTATCCGTAATTCCAAGGTCTGCAACCATCAATGTTACAGGTCCTGGTGTTACTACCCAGGTAGTCAGCCTCAATCAGGATGGAGCAACACCTGTCCTTACGGTAACACCCACAACTGCAAATGTAACATCAACCACCGGAGCCATTGACTTTACTGTTACTTCAAATATCGAATGGACGATTTCAGAATCATCGGGGTGGTTAACTGCTGAAAAAACAGACGAAAGCACACTTCATATTGTTTATGATGAGAACCTTTCCGTTGATGCAAGATCTGCAGTGATTACCCTGTCCGGACCAGGAGTAACAAACCAGACCGTTACAATAAACCAGGAAGGTGCTGCTCCGATGTTATCTGTTACACCTGAAACAGAAATTACCGGACCTGAGGCCGGAGTTGCCACTTTTACAGTAAACTCCAATATAAACTGGACAGTCACCGAGAACTCAGACTGGTTAACTGCGACAAAAACAAGCAATACCCTTCTTACAGTCACGATTGATGAGAATCTTTCCGTAGAACCGAGGAGTGCTACGGTTACCTTATCCGGTCCGGGTGTAACTTCTAAAACGGTAACCATCAACCAGCAAGGTGCTGTACCTGTATTAAGTGTTGACCCAACTTCAAAAACAGTATCTGCAGATGCCGGAACCACCGACTTCAGCGTTGCGTCAAATATCGAATGGAATATATCAGAAAATGCCAGCTGGCTTACGGCTGTTAAAACAGATCAATCCACCCTCACAATAAGCTATGATGAAAATGTTGAAGTTACTCCAAGATTGGCTTCCATTACCTTGTCCGGGCCAAATGTAACCTCTGTCATTGTTACATTGAATCAGAGTGGTGCTACGCCTGTATTAACGGTCACACCTTTATCTTCGGATGTTCCGGCAGGTTCAGGAACTGTTGATTTTGCAGTTACATCCAATATAGAATGGACACTTTCTGAAGAAGCAGACTGGTTCATAGCTCAGAAATTTGATGATAATACACTCCGTGTAAATTATATTGAAAACCTCTCTGTTGTTGCCAGGTCTGCCACCATTACAGTCAGCGGACCCGGTGTAACACCACAAACGGTTACTATCAACCAGCAGGGTGCTACTCCATTCCTCACTGTTGCCCCTGAAACAGCGAATGTTTCTCCGGTAACGGGCACGATGACATTTACTGTTTCATCCAATATCGACTGGTCATCTTCCGAAAATGCTACGTGGTTAAGTATTATAAAGTTAGATAATACTACCCTGGTCGTAAATTACGATGCAAACACAAGTGTTGACCCACGTAGTACAGAGATTGTTCTTTCCGGACCGGGTGTCAGTAACCAGATAATAAACTTCAACCAGGAAGGCGAAGATCCGGTATTAAGTATTGTTCCACAAAGTACAACGGTAAATTCATCCACCGGTTCTTACAGTTTTACGGTAACATCAAATATTAACTGGACATTCACAGAGAATGTATCATGGATCACAACAAGCAAAACAAATGATGCTACACTGACGGTCAGTTATGAAGAAAATACACTTGTCACCTCACGATCTGCTTCCATTGTCATTTCGGGTCCGGGGGTAGAATCAATAACGGTAACACTGAATCAGCAGGGTGCAAACCCGGAATTGTTAATTGATCCTCCATCTGCTTCAGTACAGGCTAATTCAGGAAGTGTTAATTTTGCCGTAACTTCTAATATTGACTGGACGGTTAATGAAACAAGCAGCTGGCTAACCGCTTCAAAAAGTAATACAAATACCATTGTCGTTACTTACGATGAAAACACCTCTGTTAACTCAAGGTCATCTACCCTTACTGTTTCAGGGCCGGGAGTTTCATCTCAGATTGTTACGGTTACCCAGGTTGGAGCTGCTCCTGTTTTGTCGGTAACTCCTTCTTCTCAATCTGTTGGAGCTGCAACCGGAACGGTCAGTTTTGATATTCAGTCAAATATTGAATGGAGTTTCTCTGAGAATGCAGACTGGTTTACCGCAAGTAAGACAGATGCTAACACATTATTACTCACTTTTGATGAGAATCTCTCGGTAAATACAAGATCAGCAGGAATAACAATCTCCGGACCGGGCATTTCCAATCAGGTAGTCACCCTGAACCAGGAAGGAGCAACACCTGTGTTAATTGCAGATCCCACGAGTGCAGACGTCAGCTCAGAAGCAGGTTCTGTCAGTTTCAATATTACCTCAAATATTTATTGGAACTACTCTGAAACAACCGATTGGATTCAAATTATTCAATCTGACTACAGCACTCTAACTGTAAATTACGATGTGAATAGTTCACCGGATTCCCGAACCGGAACCATTACCCTGTCAGGACCAGGTGTAAGTACAGTGAGCATAACCGTAACGCAATCCGGGAAGATTGCAACACTTGAAATTGATCCCACGTCTGCTTCGGTATCATCCTATCCGGGCTCCGTTACAATAAATGTTAACTCCAATGTTGATTGGAACTTTACAGGCGATACTGACTGGATTAGTATTTCTAAAACAAACAGTTCTACACTGGTTGTGAACTATTATCTAAATTCCGGATTTGAAACCAGAACTGCAACAATAAGCATTTCGGGACCGGGGGTTGAAACGGTAAATTATGTCCTGACACAGGCCGGTGCCGATCCGGTTTTGAAAGTGTATCAGCCATTTGTCACTGTACCTGCAACTTCAGGAACAGCAACTTTTTCTGTAAGATCGAATGTTGACTGGGTTATTACAGAAGATTATAATTGGTTAACTGCTGAAAAAACAAATTCCTCAATTTTAACCGTAATTTATGATATGAATTTATTGTTTGAATCAAGAACTGCGACAATTACGCTCTCAGGTCCCGGTGTAGATGACCAGCAGGTGACCATCACTCAGGAAAAATCAGGGGCGGTATTGGTGGTAAATCCGTCTGCCAAAACTGTTGAACCAACAGCAGGTAGTTTTGATTTTGAGGTAAGTTCAAATATTGACTGGAATTTTTCAGAAAATGCTGACTGGATTGAGGCTGTGAAAGAAAACGAGAATGTGCTCAGAATAACTTACAATGAGAACCTGTTTACCGATTCAAGGACAACAACCATTACCCTAAGTGGTGAAGGTGTCACACCTATTGCGGTTACATTCTCACAATCAGGTGCTTCACCCTTTATTTATGCTGACAGGGAAGATGAAACGGTTGGATCTTCTTCTGGCAGCCTGAGTTTTACTGTTTATTCGAATATTGAATGGGACATCTCTGAAAATTCAGACTGGCTGGTTGCCATTAAATCTGATGATACAACATTAACTGTTAGTTATAATGAAAATATGCAGGTTACACCACGAGCAGCAAGTATTGTCCTGACCGGAACCGGGGCTGCCTCTGTTACGCTGAACATCAGCCAGCAGGGAACATCTGTTGTGCTTGAAGTGTCACCAGCTTCTGCTACAGTTCCTGCTGACTCCGGCACCTATTCATTTACCGTAAATTCAAACATTGAATGGTCAGTAAGTTCTGATCAGGATTGGTTGAGTGTGGTAAAAATAAATGAAACTTCCTTTGATGCTGTTTTCAAAGAACAAACAGAAAATGCCAACAGAACTGCAACAATCACAATTTCAGGCGAAGGAGCCAGTCCTGTTAATGTCAATTTAACACAGGAGGCCCCGGTAGGTATTGAAACTTTTGTGCCTAAGGTTTCAGTTAAAATCTATCCGAATCCGGCAATAGATTTTGTTAATCTCGAGATCAATGACCTGTTTAAGGAAAAAATCATCATTGAAATCTTTAACAAGGCCGGACAGAAATTGTATGAAAAAGTTTACAATTATCCACCAGCGCTTATAACTGAAAATTACAACTTCAGTGACTGGCCAAAAGGAGAATATTATCTACGGATTCATGATGGTAAAAAATGGCAGGCAGTGAAAATATTTATTCTTCAATAAATAGTTCTGCGGGGTAGTTTTTTCAAAACAAGGGCAGTTCTGTTTGGCAAATATAGTTGAATGTAAAAAGGCGCGGAAGATGTTATCTTCCCGCTTTTTTGTGCATAATAACTGATTCCGTTCTGCAATCTGTTAAAACCACCAAAGGCCTCATCATCTGAATTCAGAATCAGCTGGTATTTTCCCTGAGGAACCGTAACTCCATAACCGGTATATGATTGTATGGGATTAAAGTTAAATACAAATAACAAAGATCCCCTTTCATAGACAAGAACCTGGTCATATTCATTATCAAAATGTTTGAACGGGAAAGGCTGATCCAGACAATTTTCGCTTTTTATAAGATGGATCATTGCCTTATCAAATTCGGCCAGTCCCTGATAACGTAGCAAAGGATTATCTTCAAGTGACCATTGACGCCGGGCATATTTAAACGACCAGTTGTTTCCTTCTCTGGGAAAATCAATCCACTCAGGATGGCCAAATTCGTTGCCCATAAAATTAAGATAACCACCTCCTGCCGTTGATATTGTCGCTAACCGGATCATTTTATGCAAAGCAATCCCCCTGTCCACTAAAAGGCTCTGTTGATCTTTCGCCATATTGAAATATATTTCTTTGTCCAACAGCCGGAATAGAATGGTTTTATCCCCAACAAGGGCCTGATCATGTGACTCCGCATAACCTATGGTCTTTTCATCGGTACGATGATTACTGAGTTCATGGAAAATTTCACCAACATTCCATTGCTCATCCGGTTTTTCCTTAATAATCTTAATCCAGTAATCGGGTGTACCCATCGCCAGCCGGTAATCATATCCGATTCCACCATTTTCCAGTGGAGTAGCCAGCCCGGGCATTCCACTCATTTCTTCGGCAATTGACACAGTACCGGGTTTAACTTCATGTATCAGCTTATTAGCGAGGACCATGTAGCTGATAGCATCCTCATCCTGCCCACCGTCAAAATATTCATCATAAGAGGTAAAGTTTCGTGATAAACCATGGTCAAAATAAAGCATACTCGTAACACCGTCAAACCTGAAGCCGTCGAATTGATACTCATCCAGCCAGTATTTACAGTTTGAAAGAAGAAAATGAAGAACTTCATTCCTCCCGTAATCAAAGCATAGCGAGTCCCATGCCGGATGTTCCCTCCTTGGGCCATCATGAAAATAAAGTGCCGGATCTCCATCCAGCAAACCAAGCCCCTCGTTTACATTTTTAACGGTATGAGAATGAACCAGGTCCATTATTACGTTTAAACCCATACCATGCGCAGTATCAATCAATGACTTTAAATCTTCGGGTGTACCAAACCTGGAACTTGCCGCAAAAAAATTTGAAACATGATAACCAAAGGATCCATAATAAGGATGTTCCTGTATGGCCATAAGTTGAACGGTATTATAGCCTGCGTTCTGAATCCTTGGAAGCACCTCTTCCCTGAAGTATTTGTAAGTGCTTACGGCTTCCCTTTCGGATGCCATTCCAACATGAGCCTCATAAACCAGGGGTGGTTCTTCTTTTCGGTTAATTCCGTTATTTTCCCACCTGTAAGGTTCCTCCGGAGCCCAGACCTGAGCATTAAATATTTTTGTTACTTCATCCTGTATCACCCGGTTTGTCCATGCAGGAATACGCTCTCCACTCCCACCCTGCCAGTAAACCTTCATTTTATAGAGGTCCTCATGCTTTAGCTTTTCCAAAGGCAATCTGATCTCCCACACACCTTTTCCAATATTTACCAGGGAATATTCAGGGTATTCTTTCCAGTTATTAAAAGTTCCGGTCAAAAAAATACCGGTAGCATTCGGTGCCCACTCCCTGAAAACCCAGGAGTCAGTTTCCTTATGTAATCCAAAGTACAAATGCCCGTTTGCAAAATCACTCAAATCGCCATTCCCTGAAAGTTCTTTTTCCTTTTCAGTAGCTTTTGTCAAACGCTTAAGAATAACCTCTTCGAAAGGTTTCAGCCAGGGATCATTCAGGATGAGGTCAGGAGTTTTCATTAGCTTAATATTCTTACAAATTTATTTTATTCTTCCTTTATCTGTCATGTAACCTCATATTTGACAGGGTTTTCAATCTCTAATTACACATTCCTAAATTACTTTAATTTTTCAAAGAATCAAAATACAAACGAATTTCTTACTTTTGTGCTTAGTTTAATTTAACCGGATTTGTGAAGATTCATAATAACACTGATAATTTCAAGGCACGCAACCCTGTTGTAACCATAGGTATATTTGACGGTGTACACAGAGGACACAGGGAAATCATCCAACAGATAATTAATCTGTCAAGAAGAATAGAGGGAGAATCTGTTTTAATTACCTTCTATCCTCATCCCAGAATTGTCTTGAACAATAATAGTGATGATCTCAGATTTCTTACCACAATTGAAGAAAAAAAATCATTGCTCAACAAAGTAGGAATAGACCATTTGGTTATTCTTCCTTTTACGAAAGAATTATCGCAACTGACCGCTAATGAATTTATCACTGAAATCCTGGTAAGGAAACTAAAGGCAAAATACCTGGTACTTGGATTTAATAATCATATTGGACGAAACAGGGAAGGGAATTTTGAAACCATTAAGAGCTGCGCAGAACAAAATGGTATTATTGTAAAAAAAGCAGACCAAAAACTCGTAAATCAACAGGCTGTAAGTTCTACAATTATAAGAAATACATTATGGAAAGGTGAAATACGTAAAGCAGGTCAGTTGTTAGGTTATGATTTCTTTGTAAAAGGCACTATTGTCGAAGGAAAAAAAATAGGCCGTAAACTGGGTTTCCCGACTGCAAATATTACTCCCAACGATCCGCACAAGCTGCTTCCAAAAGATGGCGTATATGCTGTTTTTTTGAAAATATCCGGTGTTACTTATGGAGGTATGCTAAATATAGGAATTCGCCCTACGGTAAACTCCAACAAATTTTCCAAAACTGTAGAAGTAAATATTTTTGATTTTTCACATAATATTTACGGACAGGAAGTGATTCTCATTTTCATAGACCGGATCCGGGATGAAATTAAGTTCGAGAATGCAGATTTACTAACATTACAATTACAAAAAGACAGGATAGCTTCACTGAGAATTATTGAGAATTTCAAAAAGAGTACATGAAATAATTGTATCTTTGCCGCCTAATATAAATAATACAAATCAGTTATAAATATAATGGATACACTCGTTGAAAATTTATCTTATAAAATAAAAGATATCAAACTTGCCGATTTTGGCAGGAAAGAAATTGAAATTGCTGAAAAAGAAATGCCCGGACTGATGTCCATCCGGAGAAAATTTGCCAAAGAAAAGCCACTGAAAGGCGCCAGGATCACCGGTTCTCTTCACATGACCATACAGACAGCAGTACTCATTGAAACCCTGGTAGAGCTAGGTGCAGATGTCAGATGGGCAAGTTGTAACATTTTTTCGACTCAGGATCATGCAGCAGCTGCCATAGCTGCCAGCGGAATCCCTGTTTTTGCCTGGAAAGGTGAAACGCTGGAAGAATACTGGTGGTGTACAGTTCAGGCTCTTTCATTTCCGGAAGGGAAAGGCCCTAATCTGATCGTTGATGACGGAGGGGATGCCACCTTACTGATCCACAAGGGATACGAGGCTGAAAATGATGCAACGGTTCTGGCCAAAACTCCCGAAAATAAAGAAGAAGAGGTTATTCTGAATCAGCTAAAGGAAATTTTAACTGAAGATCCGCAAAAATGGCACCGTGTGGTGAAAGACTGGAAAGGTGTTTCAGAAGAAACCACCACAGGAGTCCACCGTCTTTATCAAATGAAAGAAGAAGGTAAGTTGCTTGCTCCCGCAATAAATGTAAACGATTCGGTTACCAAATCAAAATTTGATAATCTTTACGGATGCCGTGAATCACTTGCTGATGGGATAAAAAGAGCTACGGATGTAATGTTGGCTGGTAAGGTGGTGGTTGTTTGTGGTTACGGTGATGTTGGTAAAGGATCTGCCAAATCAATGAGATCCTACGGAGCAAGAGTTATTGTAACAGAAATCGATCCTATTTGTGCATTACAGGCTGCAATGGAAGGATTTGAAATTAAAACGGTAGAAGAAACTCTGCCGGAAGGAAACATTTATGTAACTACCACCGGAAATTTCAATGTGATTACCATCGATCACATGAAACAAATGAAAGACCAGGCAATTGTTTGCAATATCGGACACTTTGATAATGAGATTCAGGTTGAGAAGCTGGAAACTTTCCCCGGGATTAAAAAGATAAATATAAAACCTCAGGTTGATAAATATGTTTTCCCTGACGGACACAGCATCTTTTTACTGGCAGAGGGCAGGCTTGTAAATCTGGGATGTGCCACAGGTCATCCTTCCTTCGTAATGAGCAACTCTTTCACCAATCAGACTCTTGCACAAATTGAGCTCTGGAAAAACGATTATGAATTAGATGTTTACAGGCTACCCAAGCATCTGGATGAAGAAGTTGCAAGGCTGCATCTTGAACAGCTTGGAGTACATCTTACAAAACTCACAGATGAGCAGGCAAAGTATATCGGAGTTCCCAAAGAGGGCCCGTATAAAGCCGATCATTACAGGTACTAAGTTATTTTGAATTATACTGAAAAAGCCCGGGAAATTCCCGGGCTTTTAATTATTACATTTTTATCTCTTTAAAAACCCAGAATCTATGGGTGATTATAAACCCATAGGACATTCCCGTCAAACTGGGTATAATATAATTTAAGCGGTTGGGTTGCCGGTCCGTCAACAGTTGGCGATCCATAGCTGGGCAACACAAACTCTGAGCCGCATTTAGGACATTGTGCCGTCAGGTCCACCTGACTTTCAGTCTTTACCGTTTGATCTAACGCTTCCTCAAAAGTACATGTGCGGTCAAAAGCATAAAATTCAGTTTGACTTGCCCTGTAAATAATAATGCCGTGATCCATATACCCCGATGAATTATACCCGTCATAGTTACTCGTAACCACCACCGAATTTCCAATGGAGTTCAGATCATTGAACAAGGGATCTGAAAGACGGATCGTAAAATCCACATAAGTTTCCGGAATAACACTCCGTGTATCTTTCTTACAACCAACAAATAAAATAAATAAAATACTTATGAAAAATATATTTAACTTTAAGCGCATATACAATAGTTTGTTTTTAGAACGTTACAAAGATAATGAAATTGTTCATCAGAAAAATATTACTCATTTTGCTAATGATCAGCATCAGCCTGATATCTGACGGCCAAAAGCAAAGCAGAAAGGTCAGACAGGCTGAAAAGAAAATGGAAAAAGCTGAGAAACAAAAAAAGAAAGATTATGAAAAGGCACGGAAAAAATCAAATAAGCACAAGTTCAAAATACAACCGAAAAGTTCTCAGGAAATGATAAAAAATTCCCGTAAAGAAACTAAAAGAAACAACCGGCAAAAAAAAGACTGCTTTATTACCCGCCCTTTTAAAAAAAGAAAAGCCCGAAAATAAAAATAATATTGTACCTTAGTACCAGAAATCTTATATAAATAAAATGGACAATTCAGTTGGAACGGTATTTATGGACAGTTCAGTCGGAACTATCATTTACCTTATCCTGATGGTCCTGGTATTTGCCGCCAGTGCCATGAAAAAGAAGAAGAAAAGAAGCCCCCCTAGTAAACCCGCTACTAAAGGGAAACCGGTAGCCGCTGCTCCCGGAGGGAAAATCACCGACTTTCTTAATAAACTGATGGAAGAGGCAATTCCTGAAGTAAAGCAACCTGTGCATCAATTTCCTGACGATCTGTTTCCCGATGAGCCTCAATTTAAAGAAGATTTATCAACGGATGAAGATGAAATGGAATCAGAACAGTTTACCCCTGAAGGGGTTTCCGTTTTTTCCCAGGATGATCCATCTACAGCTATAATTGAAACCGGAATTGAAGACAGGCTTGCAACTAAAAATCATATAATTCCGGATGAAATACATAAGGGAGACCTGTCCCGGTCAAAAACAGATGATCTGAGCACTATAATTTCTGAATTTGATTTTAAAAAAGCCATTATTTTTTCCGAGATTCTGAAGCCAAAGTATTTTAAAATACACGATTATTAAGAATTTTAATCCTTAATTACTAAGGGATTAATAATCTTTTGGAAAATTTATTTATCTTTGCAGTGACAAAGAGTTCCGCGTTTCCGGAATTCTTTTTTGTTTTTAATATTTAAAGAACGGAAGTTGATGTTATGGGTGAAATATCTTATGTAACAGAGGAAGGACTGAAAAGGCTGAAAGAAGAAATTGAACATCTTACGAGAGTGGAAAGGCCTGCCATTTCAAAACAAATTGCTGAAGCAAGAGATAAAGGCGATTTGTCTGAGAATGCAGAATATACAGCTGCCCGGGAAGCACAAAGCCTCCTGGAGTTAAGAATTGCAAAACTGAACGATATACTATCCAAGACCCGGATTATAGATGAATCCAAGATTGATATTACAACTGTTCAGATTTTAAATAAAGTTAAAATAAAAAATAAAAAAACCGGACAGATAATGGAATACATGCTTGTTTCTGAAAGTGAAGCAGATCTGAAAGCCAAAAAGTTATCTGTCAGCACCCCTATTGCAAAAGGATTATTGGGGAAAAAAGTAGGGGAGACGGTTGATATTATGGTACCTTCCGGAAAGATTCCTTTTGAGATCATTGAAATCTCAAGGTAATCATCACTTTTCATTATTGATATTTGGAATTAAAATCCTTTCGGGTTAAATTTAAACCCGTAAGAGGGTTCTTATATTCATTTTTCAAATAATCAATTAAAGATGTCAACTATATTCACAAAAATTGTTCAGGGTGAAATCCCTTCCTACAAAATAGCAGAAGATGAAAAGTACTATGCTTTTCTGGATATCAACCCTTTGGCAAAAGGACATACACTGGTCATCCCGAAAGAGGAAACAGATTATTTTTTCGACCTGGATGAAGATTTATTAGCCGGTATGATGGTCTTTTCAAAAAAAATTGCTAAGGCTATTGAGAAAGTAGTTCCCTGTAACAGGATAGGTGTTGCTGTGTTAGGTCTGGAAGTGCCACATGCGCATATTCACCTGATCCCTATAAACTCGGAGGCAGATATTAGCTTTTCAAGACCCAAGCTAAAACTTACAGAGGAAGAATTCCTTGAAATTGCAGGTAAAATCCGTGCAGAACTATAATTTCAGAAAATCAGGATTTGACCCTGCCCGGATTCTTACTAATAAATTCTTTCCAGCTTTTTACAGTGCTGCCTGATTCAGGAGTCAGACTCTGGAAATGATGACATACAGCCGCTGCCAGGCCATCTGTAGCATCAGGAAGATTAGGAAGTTCCTTTAATTTAAGGATGGAAACAAGCATCTCTGCTACCTGCTCTTTTGAAGCATTTCCCTGACCTGTAATGGCCATCTTAATTTTTCGGGGGGCATATTCATGAATGGGAACAGAACGATACAAGGCAGCTGCCATAGCGACACCCTGAGCTCTTCCCAACTTTAACATGGATTGGACATTCTTCCCATAAAATGGGGCTTCAATTGCCAGTTCATCCGGATGAAATTCATCAACCAGACTAAGGACCCTGCTAAAGATCCGCTGCAATTTCAGATACGGATCTTTAATCTTTTGCAGACTGATTATTCCCAGCGATAATACCTCAAGTTTGGATCCGCTTACTTTCAACAAACCATAGCCTGTTAAATTCGTTCCGGGGTCAATCCCTAATATGATTTTTTCCTTTTTCAATAGTAAAAACATCCGGTTTATTCAGCGCCTATTTCCCATTTCAGGCCTTTGTATTCAGGTTTCATATACATTTGTAAGGACTTTAAAGGTCCTGCAGAACCTGTAAAACTTCCTGTTTCAAGATAATAAATCGCTTCTTTCAGTCTGAGTTCATTCCTGTCAGGAAAATCCCATGCCAAACCATCCCCAATATAGGAATCAGCAGGAAGTCCATCATAATAATCTCCCACATTATTGGCATTCAAAAGCCTGAAACTAATGGGAACAAAAGCATAATCATCATAAGTCCAGGTATGCATACCAACCGGCTTTCCATATGTTTTATCTCCAATTACCACAACATTTAAGTATGGCTTCAGACCATTTATAATTGCTTCGCTTGCTGAGGCGGTTCCCCTTGAGGCAATTACAAGCAGTTGGTTTAAATTCAAAGCATAAGGTTCGCTTTCAAAATTTACCGAACTGTTGTAAGCTGTACGCATATCATTGTGCCTGTATGTAACAAAGACCTTACCATCAGTGGCCGGACCTGCAATCAGGCTTGCCAGTTTTTCAGTAACATCCATACGTCCACCGCCATTATACCTCAGGTCAAGTAT
The DNA here is from genome assembly GCA_024763075.1 of Bacteroidales bacterium. Lineage (GTDB taxonomy): Bacteria > Bacteroidota > Bacteroidia > Bacteroidales > VadinHA17 > JANTGF01. Next base: position 24,640 of record JANTGF010000016.1, read on the forward strand.
CAATTGCTGAACTCCCTGTGCCTTAAACTTTGCAAATGCCGTATCCAGCTCCGCATTGGAAGGAGCAATGAACCCCTTAAAAACAAGATGTCCTACAATCTGGTTATCAACATGAAGGGTATCCGCCAGTAAAACAGTATTCATTTTAATAAGCTTCCTAGTACTGGAAACTTCTGCAATAGTCTGATCGGATTTCCGGAATTCAAAATTATCTACTGTGCCAACAGTTGAACCATTAAGATAGGAAGAAATATCTGTAAAAGCCTGAATCTCTTTTCCGTTAATCTTCAACATTTGCCAACCTCGTTTCACTCCCTGATTTGCAAAGTCACTGGCTTTAAATACAAATGTTATCCATGCTTTACCATCTTTATCATAAGTATATCCAAAACCATGTCCTTCATATTCGCCTTCTTCAAAATAACTGTTAAATGACTCAACAGAAGTTATATAACTCCACTTATCCAATGAATCGTAACGCAATGCTTCCAGCAGATCTTCAGGAGAATTATAATCTTCCACATTAACCTCAGGCATTTTATCATACCAGAGATACCAGTCATTCATGATTTTATAAAACTCATCCCTTGCTTTAATTTCGACCGGTTTTTCCTCCGGTGGTGGAACTTCCTTCCTGCACTGAATCAGAAAAAGAATACTAAAAAACAGTATCGCTATTCGAATTATTGAATTTTTCCCAAACATCATATAAAATTTAAAAAATAAAGCAATTACTTTATTGTGCAAAAACCATACCTTAATTATGAGAACGTACTTTCTGAAAAATTATTCCGGAAATTATTAAGATCAAGCCAAAGATGGTCGTTCTATGGATCTCTTCTCCCAGAAAATAATGAATAAAAATTAATGATATAAAAGGTGCCAAATATACAAGATTACTGATTTTATCGGATGATTTACTCAAACTCATGGCTTTTAACCAGAATAAAAAAGTAATGCCCATTTCAAACAGGCCAATATATATTGCAGCGGCTATTCCTTCAAATCCGGGTATTACAAAATTTCCCCTGACCATGTTTAACAAAACAATAAAAACAGTTGAGAAAAAAAAATTCAACAAAAGTTTTAATTCTTCATCCCTTTTGTCACGTACATTAAAAATAAAAAACAAAGACCAGATGAGGGAACTTCCCACTGCCAGCAATACACCAAAAGGGTCAGATTTTCCGGGATGGAATACATCCCCCTGCGATGAAATTAAAAAGACTCCTGCAAAGCTTATAAAAAGAGCGATGAAACTTGAGATCCCAATTTTTTGCTTTAAAAAAGGAATGGATAAAAATACTAGTACAATCGGCCATATCATATTTAACGGCTGGGCAACCTGGGCAGGCAGTAACGAATATGCTCTAAACAGAATAATATAATACAGAAAAGGACTTAAAAACCCAAGAAGCATTGAATTCCCAAAATCTTTTTTAGTAAAGGTTTGAAGTTGTCCTAATTTCCCTTTAACCAAAACAATTAAAAAAAGAGCAACAAAAGAAGTAAATGAAGCATACATCACCAGATTAAACGGATCAAGATGCCGGAGTGCAATCTTAAAGACAGTAGCTACGGTTGACCAAAAAAAAACAGCCATTCCCGCATAGAAAAAAGCTTTTTTCTGGTTGTAAGCCATTTTATTTAAATGTATAGATTTTATTATCCTTTTCCAGAAAAATCAGATGTGATCAAAACCGGTATAAGGTCTGAGTACTTCTGGAATTTCCAGTCCTTTTTCAGTTTGATTATTTTCCATCAGAGCTGCAAGAATCCTTGGAAGGGCCAGTGCACTGCCATTCAGGGTATGAGCTGTCTGTGTCTTTTTAGAGTCTTTTTCTTTAAATCTTAACTTTAACCGGTTTGCCTGAAACGATTCAAAATTGGAAACAGAGCTTACTTCCAGCCATTTTTTCTGAGCTGCAGCATACACTTCAAAATCAAATGTAAGCGCAGAGGTAAAAGACAAATCTCCACCGCAAAGCCGCATGATACGATATGGAAGATCAAGCTTCTTCAATAAGCTTTCCACATGAGCCACCATTTCGTCCAGAGCTTCGTATGACTTTTCCGGGTGTTGTATCTGAACGATCTCCACCTTATCAAACTGATGTAGGCGGTTCAGCCCTCTTACATCCTTTCCATAGGAACCTGCCTCCCTCCTGAAACAGGGTGTATATGCTGTATTTTTTACCGGAAAATCATCTGCACTCAGTATAACATCCCTGTAAATATTTGTAACCGGAACTTCCGCCGTAGGTATCAGATAAAGGTCATCTGCAGTAACATAATACATCTGACCTTCCTTGTCCGGTAATTGTCCCGTACCATATCCGGAAGCTTCATTTACCATTAAGGGAGGAATTACCTCCTGGTATCCTGCCTTTATTGCTTCATCCAGAAAAAAGCTGATCAACGCCCGTTGAAGCCGGGCTCCTTTTCCCTTGTAAACCGGAAAACCAGCTCCTGTAATTTTATTTCCCAGATCAAAATCCAGAATATCAAGTTTTTTACCCAGTTCCCAGTGAGGCAAGGAATCCGGTTCCATCTCAGGAATGGAACCTCCCGAGGAAATCTCATCATTATCTTCCTCGCCCTTACCCGGAGTCACCGATTTATGTGGAACATTTGGAATCTGGAGCAATATTTCGGTAATCCCGGCTTCTGTTTCCTGCAATTTTGCTCCCAGGTTTTTTATATCCTGCTTCAGCAAAGTTGTTTTATTCCTGGCCTCATTTCCTTCTTCAACTTTTCCGCTCTTAAAAAGTTTTCCAATCCCTTTTGAAAGCAGATTCATTTCAGCCTGTTTTTTATCCTGCTCCGCCTGAATGGTTTTTCTCTGATCATCCAGATTAATTACATTCTGTATTAAATTCCCTGCATTAAAGTTTTTGATTTTTAAACGCTCTATTATAAGCTCCTTATTATCACGAATAAATTTTATATGAAGCATTTGTTTTTGATTTTATATTTAAAATTCTTTGAAAAAGGTCCTTTTTAAAACATGTCCAGTTCCTAACTGACAAAAGTAAGGTAATAATTAAGAATTATCCATTTTTCTTTTTGAACAAAGTCATTCTTTAACAAACAATAACTCCCACATTTATTCAATATAGGCTAAAAAGAAAAATCTCCTGAAAAATTCATCCAAACGAATAAATTTCCCGGGAGATTTTATAAATAAAATACCTTATCTTATTCTGCTTCCGGGAGTACGGAAACATAAGATTTATTATTACTTTTCTTTTTAAAGGTCACTTTCCCGTCAATCAGTGCAAAGAGCGTATGATCTTTTCCAATCCCGACATTCTCACCCGGATGGTGACGTGTACCTCTCTGGCGAACCAGAATGTTCCCCGCTTTGGCAAACTGACCGCCAAAAAGCTTAATACCCAACCTTTTACTTTCGGATTCTCTACCGTTCTTTGAACTACCAGCTCCTTTTTTATGTGCCATTTTTCTCTATATTATTTGGTTCAAAAAATCTAATCTTTTTTATCTTCTTTTTTTGTTGTTTTTGTAGCAGCAGGTTTAGCCGCAGACTTTTTAGCTGCTGGCTTTTTAGCTACAGCAGGCTTCTTAACTGCGGGCTTTTTGGCTACAACTTCTTTTTTTACTGTTTTTGTTGCTGCTGGTTTAGCCTTGGTTGCAGCAGTTTTCTTAGCTGCCGGTTTTTTTGCAGCTGGTTTCTTTACAGTCTTTTCTTCTTTTACCTCAGCTTTAGGTGCTGCCACTTTTTTAGCTACAGGCTTCTTTTCTGTTTTTTCAGATGATTTGGCTACAGGAGCTTCTTTTTTTGCAGTGGTTTTCTTTTCAGTACCTTTTTCAACAATCGTTTCAATCTGAATCTGGGTAAAATCCTGACGGTGACCATTTAGCACCTGATACCCTTTTCTTCTTTTCTTTTTAAAAACTTTTACCTTATCGCCTCTGATATGGTCAATGATCTTCGCAGTTACTTTTGCTCCTTTTACAAGAGGCTGGCCCACCATTACTTTTCCATCCTGATCAATGAGCAATACCTCATTAATGTCTATTTTATCTCCCTCTTTGTTATCAAGACGATGAACAAATATTTTTTTCCCTTCTTCAACTTTAAACTGTTGTCCTGCTATATCTACAATTGCGTACATTTCAAGCTCTTTTAAACGATTTTCAACTTTCGGACTGCAAAAATATAAAATTAAATTAATAAACAAACATTTTTAATGCAATAAGTTAGGAATTACACCAATAAGAGGCTGCATATTTCAGTAAAACAAGATGTTCCCTTTGTTTTTCACTGAATTAAATACAATTTCTCAGCAATTTATTTGATCTCCGGGAACAGATACAGGCATGTGAGTGCGGTTTAAATAAAATGAGTAGAATCCATATAATACTTTTATATAAACTGCATCCAAATAATTCTTTTTTTAAATGCTTATTTCATTATATTTGTAATCTTGGTTTACACTAAAATTTAATAATAACTATACATACGAATGGGTAGAATTAAGTTAAATGTCCTGGGTATTTCCTACAGTCAGACACAGACGGGCGCATATGCACTGATTCTGACAGAAGAAAACGGAAATCGCAGAATACCTATTATTATAGGCGGTTTTGAAGCACAGGCAATTGCCATACAACTGGAAGGGCTGAACCCACCCAGGCCACTTACACATGATCTGTTTCACAATTTCGCTGTTTCTTTTGACATCACTATTGTTGAAGTGAGGATTTACCGTTTGTATGAAGGTGTATTTTATTCGAAATTAATCTGTGATGATGGGAAAAAAGAAGTTGTGGTAGATGCCCGTACATCAGATGCTATTGCATTGGCACTCCGGTTTAAATGCCCGATCTACACAACAGAAGAAATTATCGAACAGGCAGGTATCATCCTTGAAGAAAATCAGGAGATAGATGAGGATTTTGAAAAGGATGAAATCTACAATACCGAACCAAAGTCACCGGAAATCGGAGATGAATTAAAAGAATTGTCTCTTAAGGAATTAAAAAGCATGTTAGATGATGCCATTAAAAATGAGAATTATGAAAGAGCATCTATCATCAGAGATGAGATAAATAAGAGAAAAAAGGATTAGGGAATAAACCATCCGGTTCTGTCAAAATACTCTATTAAACCATCTGAAGATAAAATATTCCATTCATGGAAACATTTTAAAATCTTTAACCTAGCTATTGAACTTATGAAGAAACTTTTCCTTCTCACCCTTCTGCTCAGTTTTTTTTCTTTCTCCCTTCAGGCCATTCAACAGGAACCTTATCAAGACTCTGCAAATCAACAAATATCTTCTCCTGAAAACCCGGTTCAGGATACATCCATAACAACTCAAAGTGAATCAGAAAAAGAGAATTTGCTTCTGGACAGTTCCGGAAAAGTTTTACCTGCAAAAAAAGATTCAGGATTTAACCTGGCAACCATTTTACGGGGCTTGCTGGGGATGTTTGTCCTTATTGTTATAGCCTGGGTTTTCAGCACCGACAGAAAATCCATTTCCTGGAGGGTTGTTTCCTACGGACTCCTGATACAGGTTTCCCTGGCAGTGAGTATTTTATACATTCCTGTTGTAAGAAAAGCATTTGAATTTGTCGGGAAGTTATTTGTTCTTGTTCTCGATTTTACCCGGGCCGGAAGTGAATTTTTGTTTGGAAGCCTGATTGATACAGAAAAAATGGGTATGATTTTCGCTTTTCAGATACTTCCTACTATTATCTTTTTTTCAGCCCTGACTTCCCTCCTGTTTTATCTTGGAATCATTCAGAAAATAGTTTACGGACTGGCATGGATGATGACCAAAGCATTAAAATTATCAGGTGCAGAAAGTTTATCAGTTGCAGGCAATATCTTTTTGGGGCAAACAGAATCACCATTAATGATCAAAGCCTATTTACCTGTAATGAATCGATCGGAAATCTTACTCGTTATGGCGGGTGGTATGGCAACACTTGCGGGAGGTGTTCTGGCTGCATATGTTGAGTTTCTTGGTGGTGGTGATCCGGCACAGCGTTTGTTATTTGCAAAGCATCTGTTGGCGGCCTCGGTTATGGCGGCTCCCGGAGCCGTGGTAATTTCCAAAATTCTGGTTCCGCAAACGGAAGAGATCAATAAAACAATCGAAATCACCAGAGAAAACGTGGGCAGCAACGTACTGGATGCAGTATCAAACGGAACAACCGAAGGTTTAAAGCTTGCTGCAAATGTGGCAGCAATGCTTCTGGTTTTTATTGCTTTTTTGGCTATGTTGAATTATATTATGTTAAAAATAGGCCAGGTAACTCATTTAAACTCATCCATTGCTGAGATGACAGGAGGGAAATATAAAGATTTATCCCTGCAATTTGTTCTGGGTTATATTTTTGCCCCGCTGATGTGGCTGATTGGAGTAGCAAAAGAAGACATGACGGTTGTAGGAAGACTCCTGGGTGAAAAACTGATCCTTACAGAATTTATCGGCTATATCAGCCTGTCCGACCTGAAAGAAACCGGAGGACTGGTGTATGACAAATCCATTATTATGGCCACCTACATGCTATGTGGTTTTGCGAATTTTGCTTCTATTGGCATACAAATAGGCGGGATTGGCTCCCTTGCCCCGAATCAAAGAGTTTTGTTATCGAAATTTGGGATGAGGGCTTTACTTGCAGGAACACTTGCATCTCTTCTTTCTGCCACCATAATTGGAGCGATATTAGGTTAACAGTAACAAATATGATGTGTAATTTCCATCCTGAAAACTTCTGAAATGAAAAAAATTATTGTCCTTGGAGCAGGTCTGGTGGGCAAAGCCATTGCCCTTGATCTTCATGGAAATCATGAAGTAAGCTCTGCAGATCTCAATCCTGAAGCTTTGAAGGAGCTAAAATCAAAAGGAATTTCTGTAATTCAAACTGATTTAAAATCAAAAAATAATTTACAAAAAGCAATTAAAGATTTCGACCTTGTTATTGGTGCAGTACCGGGACATATGGGTTATGAAACGGTGAAAAACGTAATTGAGGCCGGAAAAAACATGGTTGATATTTCTTTCATGCCTGAAGATCCCGGTCCACTTAATAAGCTTGCACTAAGAAAGGGAGTTACCATAGTTACCGATTGTGGAGTTGCCCCCGGAATGAGTAATATCATTCTTGGCTTTCATAATAAGAGAATGAATGTCAACAGGTTTGAGTGCCTGGTGGGAGGACTTCCGGTAGTGAGAGAATGGCCATGGGAATATAAGGCTGTCTTCTCCCCCATTGATGTAATCGAAGAATATACCCGGCCGGCAAGATATGTTGAACACGGACAAATGGTTACAAGAGAAGCATTATCCGACCCTGAACTTATTCATTTTGATGGAATCGGAACCCTGGAATCCTGGAATTCAGACGGACTCAGATCCTTGATCCACACAATGAAAATCCCAAACATGATTGAAAAAACACTTCGCTACCCCGGAACCATTGAGTATTTAAGAGTTCTCAGGGAAAATGGATTTTTTTCTTACGATGAAGTTGAGGTAAACGGGACAAAAATCCGACCCATTGACCTCACAACAAAGCTTTTATTTCCAAAATGGCAGCTAAAACCCGGGGAAGAAGATTATACAGTTATGCGAATCACCGTTTCAGGAGATTATAAAAATAATCCCAAAACTTATGTTTATAACCTACTGGACAAATACAATAAGGAAACAAAAACAATTTCAATGGCGCGGACTACAGGATATACCTGCAATGCAGTTGCAAACCTGATCCTCAATAACGACTTTACCGAAAAAGGTGTGATCCATCCTGAAAAAACAGGAGAAAATTCTGAAAACTTCCGGTTTATTTTAAAATACCTCTGGGACAGAGGAGTAAATTATCAAATCAAAGAAAGTTAAAACTTTAAATTTTTTTTACAATGATTCTCAAATTATCTTTTCAAAAAGTGCTTGTTTTAATCATTTTGGTTTTCTCATTTTCTGTCATATCCGGGGCCAAAAGCATTGACCTGACTTCTCCCGATCAGAAAATCAAAGTAACTGTTTTATTGAATGACGGGATACAGTTCTCGGTTCAGTATAACAATCAACAGATGATCCTGCCCTCCGGGATTTCCATGCAGATTGACGGCATGGACCCGCTTTCAGTAAAAATTAAAAAAACTTCTGCGAGGGAAGTAAATGAAATGATCCACCCAACCGTTGCCACAAAAAATGCAATTATCCCTGACCATTTCAATGAACTTGAAATTGTATTTCGTGATAACTACTCTTTGATTTTCAGGGCATACAATGATGGTTTTGCTTACCGGTTTACAACAAATTTCAAAAAAGACATCACCGTAACAGAGGAGAAAGGAGATTTTATTTTTGCAGATGATTTTCCCATCTATTTCCCAAAAGAAACCAGTTTCTTTTCACATAATGAACGAAAATATATTTATACAAGTCTGAATGAACTGGAAAAAGATGAATTATGTTCACTCCCGGCTTTGTTGGCTCCGGAAAAAGGTCCGAAGATACTGATCACTGAGTCAGACCTCTCTGATTATCCTGGCATGTGGCTGGCAGCAGGAGGTTCAAATAGTTTGTATGCTGTTTTTCCAAAAGCGGCCGCCAGGGAGGAACAAAAAAATGACCGGAATATGCCGGTAGTTGAAAGAGAAAATTATCTGGCCAAAACAAAAGGTGCCAGGGAATTCCCATGGAGAGCATTTATTATAGCCAACAAAGACGGAGACCTCATCGAAAGTGAAATGGTTTATCGCCTGGCTAAACCCAACCAGCTGAAAGATGTTTCCTGGATAAAGCCTGGGAAAGTTGCATGGGACTGGTGGAATGCATTGAATATATATGGTGTGGATTTCAAATCGGGAGTAAATACGGAAACATATAAATACTTTATTGATTTTGCATCAAATTACGGGCTGGAGTACATCATTCTTGATGAAGGATGGTATAAACTGGGAGATTTGATGACGTTGAATCCGGAAATTGATATGGAAGAAATCTGCACTTACGGAAAAAGTAAAAACGTTGGAATTATTTTATGGGTTGTATGGAAAACACTGGATAATCAAACTACCGAAGCACTGGATCAATTTGAAAAATGGGGCATTAAAGGGATAAAAGTTGATTTTATGCAACGGGATGATGTCTGGATGGTGAATTATTATACCCGTATTGCAAAAGAAGCTGCCAAAAGAAAAATGATGGTTGATTATCACGGTGCGTACAAGCCTTCGGGTCTGCGAAGAACCTATCCGAATGTGATAACCCGGGAAGGTGTAAAAGGTCTGGAAAACTGTAAATGGTCAGCTGATATTACACCCGAACATGATCTGACCATACCATTTATCAGAATGGTGGCAGGCCCCATGGATTTTACTCCGGGTGCAATGGTAAACAAGCATGAGAACAACTACAGTATTTCTTTTACCCGGCCAATGAGTATGGGTACACGCCTGCACCAGATGGCCATGTATATTGTTTACGAAAGTCCGCTTCAGATGCTTGCCGACAACCCGTCCAACTATTACAAAGAACCGGAATGTACGGAATTCATCTCAAAAGTACCGGTAACATGGGATGAAACAAGAGTGCAGGATGCCAAAGTCAGTGATTATATCTTGATTGCCCGCAGAAAAGGAGAGGAATGGTTTGTTGCAGCCATGACTGACGGAAATGAAAGGGAACTTAACCTTGATCTTTCCTTCCTTAGTGAGGGAGCTCATTCCATGGTAATATTCAGTGACGGAATCAATGCAGACAAATATGCTGAAGATTTCAAAAAAGAAACACGGGAAGTGAAATCCGGAGATAAGATTAAGATTAAAATGGTTAAAGAAGGAGGCTGGGTTGCCAGGATTAAATAATGCAAAAAAACAGCCTGGAGTTTTATAATTAACCGCTTCATTTACAAAACTGAATGATGAAAATTGAAACGCTGCAATATTATTTTTTGTTTATTTTTATTCTCTTTCCTACGACTCTGTTATCCCAGGTTCCCGGAGAAACAGTACAAAAAGCGAAGGATTTTCTAATATTATTGGAAAATAATCAGTTTGATGAAGCAACAAACTATTTTGCTCCCATCGTTTACAACCAGCTTCCTGCAAGCAGGCTTCAGCAAATATGGACTCAGATAAACTCTCAGGCCGGAAAATTTGAAAAGCTTTTGCGAATCCGCACAGAAACACTAAAAAGTTGGAACGTAGTTTTCCTTACCTGCAAATTTGAACGGTCATTACTTGATTTAAAACTGGTATTTACGGCTGAAGATCAGATTACAGGCATATTTTTTGTTCCTCCAAAACCGGAAACTGAATATCAGCTTCCCCCATATTATAAAAAAGACATTTATGTGGAAACCAGGGTAAAAGTTATTACCGGAACCTATGAATTACCCGGAATCCTGACTATTCCCAGGGATAAAGAATCTTTCCCCCTTGTCATTTTTGTTCATGGTTCAGGACCAAATGATCACGACGAAAGTATTGGGCCAAACAAACCATTTAAAGATCTTGCCATCGGTCTTGCAAGCCTGGGAATAGCAAGTCTGAGATACGATAAAAGAACTTTTGTTTATAAAGAGCAGGATGATTTTATCACACCGGAACAGGAAACCATTGAAGATGCCAGGTCGGCTGTGAATCTGGCCCTTCAGACAAATGGTGTTTCTTCTGTTTTTATTCTTGGACATTCCCTGGGGGCCTATTTATTACCCCGGATTGCTACCGGACAAAAAAATCTGGAAGGGATCATTATGATGGCAGGAAACGCACGCCCATTAGAGGATTTGATTCTGGAACAAATGGACTATCTGACATCACAGGGAGGAATAAACGGAGAAGCTCAACAAAAGATGGAGGAGATAAGAAAACAGATTGACCAGGTGAAAGACAAAACGCTTACCGAAGACACCATGAGAGAAAATCTCCCCCTGGGTATTCCGGCTTCTTACTGGCTTTATCTGAGAAAATATGATCCTGTTAAAACCATGAAGAAATTAAAACTTCCTGTTTTTTTATTACAGGGAGAAAGAGATTATCAGGTCACCATGAAAGACTATGAAATATGGCAAAAGGCACTTTCAGGAAAAAAGCATGTGAGTTTAAAGTCTTACAGGAAGCTGAATCATTTATTTATGGAAGGCGAAGGAAAAAGTGTTCCGGAGGAATACAATAAGCCTTCCCATATACCTTTTTATGTAATTCAGGATATTGCTGAATGGATTGAAAAACAATAAGGATTGTTAATCAGGGGATGGACCTGGAGTCATCCCCTGTTTATTACTCTTACAAGTTTACACCCAGCTGACTAAATTAAAGTCCTGCCTGTGTGGAAGGTCTTTATGTTTCGGGAAAATTCTGAATCCATAATTAAATACACCGGGATTCAGTGGGACGATCTGCATCTTAAAATATGCTTTTCCTCCTTCAAATTTATCCATTTTAAATTCCTGGGAGTGAATCAACTTTAGATTTCCATCCTTATCTTTATCCGTCACCACTAACTCCAGACCGATGGAGGAAGGGGGTACACCCCTGAGTCCTAAAATTACAGAAGCCTCATATTTTCCACCAAGCTTATACACTTTCCCATTCAACCCCGAGAGATCAACAGAAATCACCTCAAGGTTTTTCCACATTCTGGCCATACCGTTTTTCCAGGCGGCGAGTAAAATGGCATTTTCATATTTATTGGATTTCAGATATTTATTTCTTTCAAACAATTTTGAATAGAACCTTTCCTGATAATCCCTGATCATTCTTCGCATTGTAAAATCAGGCGCTACCTCAGCAAATGAATTTTTCATGAATTTTATCCAGTTCTCAGGTATCCCTTCTTTATTCCTATCATAAAACAGAGGAATAATTTCGGATTCAAGTGTATTGTAGATTATTTCCGTATCCAACTCATCCTGGAACTCCTGATTCTGGTAGGTTCTTTTACCGGTTAAAGCCCATCCGGCATTTTTCTTATACCCTTCTACCCACCAACCGTCAAGCACACTAAAATGCAATGTTCCGTTCATCACGCCTTTTTCCCCACTGGTTCCCGATGCTTCCAGGGGCCGGGTAGGAGTATTCATCCAAACATCCACTCCCTGTACAAGAAGCTTTGCAAGTTCCATATCATAATTTTGCAGGAACAATATCCTACCCCTAAAGCGTGGCATCTTGGAAACCTCCACAATTCTCCGGATCAAACCCTGTCCCCCTCCATCGTGAGGATGTGCCTTCCCTGCAAAAATAAACTGGACAGGCCTTTCCTTATTATTTACCAGCTCATCCAAACGGTCGAGATCTTTAAATAATAAATGTGCTCTTTTATATGTGGCAAATCTCCGGGCAAAACCAATGGTAAGCACTTCAGGTTTCAGGGCCTCACTAACTTCCAGAATGTTCCTGGGACTTTCATAACGCTTCAGAAGATTCTTCTGTAAACGGTCTTTTACCCTGGATATCAGTTTTTCCTTCAGAAGGTATTTTACCTTCCACAATCCCTGACTTTCAATCTTATCTATTCTTTTCCAAACATCTTTTTCACATTGATTCTCATGCCAGTCATTTTTTAATTCAGTATTAATGAAACCGGTCATTTCATTTGCAGCCCAAGTGGGCAGATGAACACCATTTGTTACATAACCAATATTTAACTCTTCGGGAAGATATCCGGGCCACAGATCCTTGAAAAGCTCCCGGCTTACGGTTCCGTGCAACATACTTACCCCATTGATTTCCTGTGACATGTGAGCAGCCAGGAAGCTCATATTAAATTTGTCAGCTTTCCCGGGATTCCCGTCACCTCCTAAATTGTAAAACTCATCCCATGATATTTTCAGGCGTTCGGGATAATGTGCCATATAAGTTCTGAACAAATCTTCGGGGAACGCATCATGGCCAGCTGGAACGGGAGTATGTGTAGTAAACAAAGTTGAACTCCTGACAATTTCCAAAGCTTCCTGATAGTTCAGGTTCTTGTCACGAATCAACCTTGACAAACGTTCAACCCCAATAAATGCAGAATGACCTTCATTACTATGAAACACATCCGGTGCAAAACCAAGAGATTCAAGCGCTCTTATTCCACCGATACCCAGTACAATTTCCTGTTTTAACCGGTTTTCCAGATCGCCACCGTAAAGATGATGGGTAATCGATCTGTCATTCTCCTGATTCTCTTCAAAATCAGTATCTAAAAGGTACAGGGCTACTCTTCCTACATTTGCCTTCCAAATCCTGATTTTTAAGGTTCTCCCGTGAAGTATGATAGTCACTGTTTTCCAGTTTCCTTCCTCATCTTTTACAGGCTCCACAGGAATGTCAGAAAATTGCTCCGCTTCATAATTTGCCTGCTGGTCTCCTTTCAATGATAACACCTGCTTAAAATAACCATATCTGTACAGCAAACCTATTCCAACAATCCCAACATTTGAGTCACTCGCTTCTTTTAAGTAATCTCCTGCAAGAATACCCAGTCCTCCGGAAAAGATCTTAAGACTATCATGCAAACCATACTCCATACTGAAATATGCAACGAGGGGTTTATCTTTTTCAGGTTTTGCTGACATATAATTGTTAAAAGCATCCTCGACCTGCCTCATTCTTTTAATAAAACCCTCATCTTTTTTTAAATGCAGTAAACGTTTGTAATTAACTTTTTTAAGCAGTTTTATTGGATTTTGCTTCACTTTTTTCCAAAGAGAAGGTTCAATTTCTCTCCACAGGGCACTTGCTTCCGGATTCCATGACCACCACAAATTTCTTGAAAGGGTACTCAGAAAGGATAATCCTTCAGGAATTCCTGACTCAACGATCAGCGTTTTCCACTGGGGGAAATGAGGTGAAGTTAAAACGATCTCAGCTGTATCTTTCTCCGGAAACCGGGGAATCTGTCCCTTGAGGATCCTTCCCTGCACTTTTTGCAGTGCAATATTATAAGCTTCAAAGTAATACTCAACCAAATTGCTCCAAAGAGCAATACGTGAAACTTCGAATGCTTTTTCTCTTGCTTCTTTAAGTGCGTTTTCATTTAGATTGCAGAATCCTTTCGTAAATGACACTATATCTTTTACAACATGGGCATCATTATGATCATCCCTTTGAATCACACTGATTCCAAAACCCGGATCGGCAACATGATCTTTTACCCACATACCAAAACCAGCAAGTGTGGTTGTCATGGTAGGAATTCTGAAAGCCAGACTTTCAAGCGGGGTATATCCCCATGGCTCATAATATGACGGAAAGATGGTCAGATCGAATCCTATCAGCAAATCATAGTAACTCAGATTAAAAATACCATCCTCTTCATTCAGATAAACGGGTACAAAGATAAATTTGACTTTATTTGATTTATTATTTTTTAATCTGCTGTGCTTCAAATTATTCAAAATAGGGTCATATTGCGGATCATGCATTCCGTGTGTGAGATAGGGATTTCCCGGATTTTCTAAAAAGTTTCCTTTCTCCAATGCGCTTTTTAGTTCAGAAACGGGTCCTGAATTATTCCCGGGTATCAGAGCAAAAGCGACCACCGTTCTTTTATTTTCGTCCGAGAGGTCAAGTTCTGCCATTGCATCAATAAAAAGGTCAATCCCTTTATTTTTATATTCATAACGCCCGCTATTGGCAATCAGCAATGTATCTTCCGGAAGCTTTTCCCCCAGCAGGGTGCTGGCAACTGTAAGTAATTTTTCCCTTGCCTCATTTCGTTTCTCATCAAAATTTTCCACCTTTGGGACAAAAGAATCTTCAAAGCCATTGGGAGTAACCAAATCAACATCTTTACCCAGTAAGGCAGTACACTCCTTTGAAGTTATATCGCTCACCGTACTGAATGTGTCACTGTGTTTTCCCGAGAGCGACTCTAGTGAATGCTTGGAGGTAACATTAAACTCATGGCCCAGTTTGACCGGATTAAACTCATTTAATTTACTGTAAACGGGCCTGTTATTTCCGGCAAGAGCCCTGCCCAGAACCGTTGCATGTGTAGTGAAAATGGTGCCAATGTGCGGGGCATTATCTTTCAGATACAAAACACCTGAACCGGTCATCCACTCATGGAAATGGGCCAGAATATCATCATGGTAACCAAACTGAAAATTTACAAAACTCTCTATTACTCTTCCCGCTGCGTAGCCAAATAAAACAGGTTCAATATAATCCCATTGTCCGGAGATCGAATCCAGTTTATATGTTTCCCACATTTTCTTCAGTATATCATCCTTTTTGGCTATCAAACCATAGAAGTCAATAAGAATTACCATTGGTTTTCCTGCAATATTCCATTGACCAATTTTTACGGTGACACCTTCTCCTGCAGCATGTTCCACCCATGATTTATACTCATTTTCAAGGGGTATAAATTCAGGATTTTCTTTTTCATCACGCCATACATCCGGGCCAATCAAGAAGTAATTATCTCCCAATTCTTTTTGTATGGACAAAACCTTGGTTGAAACAACTGTATGAATCCCACCAACTTTATTACATATCTCCCAACTGACTTCAAATAAAGCAGAAGGCTTTTTATATTTATTATTTATCATTTTCTATTCATTTTTCAATAAGGAATTAAAAATCCCTTACCGGTAGATATTAAACTTTATTTAATGCAAAAACTTTTTGGTATGTATCAAAAGCTTAATTTATTTACACCTTCCGGCACATTAGTCTGCCATTAAGATCTGTTTTTATTGAAAACAGCTGCCAGAATATTTTGCAGCTTGCAAAGGTAATAGAATTATTTATATAAATCCGGATTAAACCTTTCGGATTTATTTGGATGATTTTTTTCCTGAAACCGGTTTTTTCGCAACTTTTTGTTTTGTACCAGTAGGCGGTTTCTTCCGGACAGAAGTCCTTCTTCCCTGTTTTAGCATACTTATTTGCTTCTTATATTTCTCAATCAATTGCTTTTGTTCATCCAGCTTTTCATTCATTAGACTGATCTCCTTTTCATGACCTGTTTGAGGCATTGCAGCTGACAGTCTCAAAGTCAGGTCACTTAACACATTCATATAATTTATAAATGCATCATAAGGCGATTCATAAGGAGTGAAATAGGAATGTACATCACCATCTGAGAAAAGTTTGGTACACATATAATACAGATGATCGCTTGATTGTAAATATTGCCAGTCCTTCTGAAGCTGTTCAGCATTACAAAGTTTAAACTTATCTGCCAGACTGTATAATTTTTCAAAAGCTTCATCCTGGATCGGGTTTCCAAGCCAGGCAGTAAGGTCACGTTCTTCGTCGGCCCATGAGATAGGATTTGGAACATGTATGGCTGATACCGGTTGGAAATTCTTAACTATTTCAGAAGGAGTCTGAAAATTGATCTCTCCCTTCTCAAGCATAACCCCGGGCAAGGCTTTCAAAAAGTCAAATATTCCGGTTTCTTCCCATTGGTGTTCTCCAAAAGTTTCATAATCCATAAAAAGATTAACTATTTCTTCTCCGGCAGGAAGTTCCTTTATCCAATTCGTAAACTTTTCAGCCGTCAGCGGCCATTCATTCCAGCCCTGATTCGAAAACCGGAAAGCAATATCATCACTCAGCTTAAAATTCTTCAATAATAGTTTAAGTTTGGGATTGATTGCATTTGTATAAAGATAATTCGGACTTTTCCACCCCAGTACATGTTTCGCTCCTTCCGTGAGCATGGCATGGTATCCGAGATCAGCAATGGTAGCACCAATTTCATCAGAATAAATCAACTCCGTGTTTCTGAATACAGTCGGTTTTTGATTAAAGTATTTTTGGATCTTTGCATCGTGAAGCTGTATCTGATTAAGAAATTCCTCTTTATTTGCCAAAGATGCAAGGGAATGTGCATTAGTCTCGGCCAGAAACTCCACATTGCCAGTATCCGCCAGTTCCTGAAACGACTCAATCACTTCAGGTGCATAAACCTCAAACTGGTCAAGCACAACCCCGGAGATTGAAAACGCAAGTTTAAACTTTCCGTTAAATTCCTTAATTAGATCCAGTAGCAGCTTATTCGTGGGCAAATAACATTTACCGGCAACTTTCTGAAGAATGGTTTCATTTGAAAAATCATCGTAATAATAATGATCCTGGCCAATATTGAAAAACCGGTATCTTTTTAAACGCAACGGTTGGTGGACCTGAAAATATAAGCAAACAGTTTTCATTTTTCTAAGTATTTTGTATAAATTCTGTATTTTCCAATGTTATTAAAGTGCCATCACTCAGGTTTAATATCATCTGCCGGCTTTCCTGACTGCTTTTCTGCTTCTTAATTCAAAACCGAATCATACACTTCTTTTACATTCCTTGCAGCATTTTCCCATTTTAAACTTTCTACTTCTTCCCGGCCAAACTTCTGAAAAAAGGTATGTGCTCCCTTATAGTTCAACAAACCATAAATAGCATCAGCCATGGCTTCTATATCCCAGTAATCTACTTTCACAGCATAAGTTAAAATCTCCGCTACTCCTGATTGTTTTGAAATAATAACCGGAACATTAGATTGCATTGCCTCAAGTGGAGAAATGCCAAAAGGTTCAGAAACAGAGGGCATGATGTAAACATCACTCATTTTAAGCATCCTGAACACATCATCTCCTTTCAGAAATCCGGTAAAGTGGAACTTATCAGTAATTTTCTTTGCTGCAGCCAGGTTTACCATCTTTACCATCATATCCCCGCTTCCGGCCATAACAAAGCGAACATTGCTCATTTTTTTCAGCACCAGATGTGCTGCCTCAATAAAATATTCAGGGCCTTTTTGCAGGGTAATTCTTCCCAGAAAGGTAACGATCCTCTCAGGCAAAGGAGATTCTTTTTCAATTGGAAATTCCTCCTTTAAAGGTTCAACTGCATTATATACGGTTACAACTTTTGAAGGATCTATCCCATACTTCTCGATAACGGTGCGCTGAGTTAATTTACTAACGGTAATAATCTTATCTGCAGCATCCATTCCTCTTTTTTCGATGCTGTAAACATCCGGATTTACATTTCCACCGCTACGATCAAAATCAGTAGCATGAACATGAATAACAAGTGGTTTTCCAGAGACTTCTTTAGCTGCAATTCCGGCAGGATAGGTCAGCCAGTCATGGGCATGAATCACATCAAAATCATTTTCTTCGGCAATTACCGATGCAACAATGGAATAATTGTATATTTCTTTCAACAGATCCACACCATATTTCCCGGTAAACGGGATTTTCCCTTCTTCGTTTGTCTGAACAAATTTAACTTCCTCTGTTTCTTCCTCCCTTGTAATTTTCCAGAAATCTTCAGGATCAACATAGGGGATAATCTTAGAGTTAACTTCAAGGTATTCAATCTCTTTTTTATAAGAGGCAAGTTTCAGTTTCCTTCTGGTAACCGGGATATCCTCTGCCCCGATTAAACGCATCATGCTTTGATCCTCATCCCCGAATGCTCTTGGAACGACAAAAATAATTTCCATATCCTTTATGGTAGCCAGGCCGCGGGTAAGTCCGTAACTCGCTGTACCCAATCCCCCGGAAATATGCGGAGGGAACTCCCAGCCAAACATTAATGCTTTCATCCTTTAATTGTTAATGGTATCATATTATTTCAAAACTATAATGCTTCCATACCTTCCAGTTTCTTCAATATTCTCAGAATCTCAGCCACACTCCAGGCCTGTGATATCGCACCTTTTCCTGTAAAAGGTGGGTCCCCGTCATAAATCTCCGAAATAGATCCGATCCCTTTATCCGTCATTACCTCTTCAAATCCTTCGATCAATGATTTTACTTTTAAGAAACCTGAATTCTTATGTAGTTTCAGATAGCCTTCACAAAAATGTCCCAGCAACCAGGGCCAGACTGTCCCCTGATGATACGCTCTGTCTCTTTCTTCCTGATTTCCACTATAAATACCTTTGTAGGCAGGGTTTTTAGGAGATAATGTTCTTAGTCCTCTTGGAGTAAGCAATTCTCTTTTTATTGTTTCCAGTATTTCTTTTTGAATATCCTTCTCCACGGGACTGTATGGCAGAGAAGTAACAAATACCTGATTCGGTCTAACCGACCAGTCCGTTTTCTCATCATTGCTGTAATCGGCCAGATATCCCCTGTTTTTATCCCAGAAAGTTTCCATAAAAGATGATCTTATCTGGCCAGGCAGGTAATCCCACTGATCCATAAATTTTTCATCCTTTTTATGCGCTGCTATTTCCAGGCTAAAACAAATAGCATTGTACCATAAAGCATTAATCTCTACTGCAAATCCATTCCTGGGAGTTACAGGTTTCCCATTCACCACAGCATCCATCCAAGTAAGGGCTTTCCCTTCTATTCCTGCCCAGACCAACCCGTTATTGGCCATATGAATACCAAAACTGGTTCCATTCCTGTAAGACCACAATATCTCTTTCATTGCCTTCCAGTATTTGGGCTGAACCTCTGCCAAAGCACCTGTTTCAATGACAAATTGCTGAATCGACCAGAAAAACCAGAGGGGAGCATCCACTGAATTAAATGCAGGAGAATCATCATTTCCCATATTTGGGAACAATCCACCTTTGAGTTTTTTTACCTGAGTATTTACCACGTCCCAAAATATCTGATATTCATTCGTTGCCAGTGTAAGTCCAGGCAAAGAGATAAAAGTATCCCTGCCCCAGGCGCCAAACCATGGAAATCCTGCAATAACTTCAGTCTTATGGTTTCTTTTTACAATAAACTGCTGGGCCGAATTAACAAGACAGTTTTTAAAACTGTTCCGGGGAACCCTTTTCCTTGTTTCACGCGTAAATTTAGATTTTAGATTTACCGGATGGTTCTCTTTTGTACTGGCAGAAAACACGATACTTTCACCTTTCTTAATGGGCATTTCAAAATATCCCGGTACAAAAAGATCTTCTTTATAATCATATCCTCTTTCCTGCTCACGCAGATACTCCACATTATAATTCCAGTCGGGAACATGAACAAACTCTGCATTTTTTGAAGTTTGCATGTGCAGGTCCGGAAATCCGTCATAAAGACGCATCTGAACACCATTGGGGATGTATCTCACCCTGGTATTGGCATACATATTCGCTTTAGTAAGCTGATGTGCATTTCTGTAAGCAAGGTAGGGCTTTAATTTCAAAACAGTATCTGAATGAGCCTCCAATAAGGTATATCTTATAAGAATCTGTTCTTCTTTTTCAACCAATATCCTTTCCTGTTTTAGCAAAACTCCACCTACACGGTAAATAACCTCGGGGATAGTATCTGCTCTGAAATCCCGGACATATTTATGCCCTTTCGGTTCATAGTTACCTCCACTGTATTTATGAATTCCAATCCTGAACTCTTTATCATGCTGAACAACAGCAGCATCAAGTGCTGAAAGCAAGACGTGCTTTTCTCCCCCAAAGGCATCAACCGGACATACCAGAAGTCCGTGGTATTTTCTGGTATTACAACCAATAATGGTAGTACTGGCATACGAACCAGCCCGGTTGGCCCTTAAAATCTCCTTATCCAGTGAATATTTCAGATTAATTAACTGTGATTTGTCAAATTTTAAATAATCCATATAAATTCTATTAATTTCCCATTGTTTTGAATCTAAAAATTATTTTTACAAAAGTCTGAAAATAATTTATTATTCTTCTACACTACTGTAAAAATTAACCTAAAGTTAATAAAGATAATTGCCAAATTGTTAAAATAATAAAATTATCTCAAAAATAACTATCTTCGCAGCGCAAAAATGTAATTATTTTATAATGTTCAAACTAATAAAACACAAATGAGAAAAATTATTCTAATCCTGGCTGTTGCCATTGGAGTGTCAGCCTGTAATTCAAATAAAAATGAATTTGAAATAAAAGGTACGCTAAAAAATACAAACGGAGAATTGCTGTTACTTAAATTAATGGGGGTAAATGATCTTATAACTGTAGATTCAGCAGTTATTGATGAAAATGGTGATTTCCAATTTTCAGGAAAGATTGAAGAACCAAATTTCTATATGATTGAAAAAGACCAGCAAAATTATGTTACACTTATTTTAAATCCCGGCGAGAAAGTAACCCTAACCGGAGATGCAAACAATTTGCTGAAAGATTATGATGTAAAAGGATCCAAAGACTCTAAACTACTCATGGAATATACGGGAGAACTGATGAAGTCCATTGAAGAACTGAGCGCCTTAAATAAGATTTACCAGGACAGCGTAAACAGTCCCAACCTTCAGCAGATCATACAGGAATTAACAATAAAGTCAGATGAGATTACGCAGAAAATGAGGACTTACACCATTTCTTTTGTTGAAGAAAATCCTGCATCGCTGGCCAGCCTGATGGCGCTATACCAGCAACTTGCTCCAAGGCAATATATTTTGAATCCGGAAACGGATCTGGAATATTATCTGCTGGTAGACTCTACCCTCTTCTCCCTGTATCCCGACTCTGATCCTGTAAAAACACTTCACACACATGTTGCAAGTATGGTTGAAAGTAAGAAGATAGCCGAAATGAGGAATAATGCAGTCAGAACCGGTTCGGTTCCTCCGGAAATCGCCCTTCCATCACCCAAAGGTGACACAATTCGTTTATCTTCGACAAAAGGGAAAGTTGTATTACTTGACTTTTGGGCCTCCTGGTGCAGCCCCTGCAGGATGGAGAATCCAAATCTGGTCACCAACTATAAACAATACCACGATCAGGGTTTTGAGATATTCCAGGTTTCACTGGATAAAACAAAAGAGAACTGGCTTCAGGGAATCAAAGATGATAAGCTGGGAAGCTGGATTCATGTAAGTGATCTTAAGTTTTGGCAATCTTCAGTAGTTCCTTTGTATGGGATTCAGGGAATTCCGGCCAATTTCCTGCTGGACCGGGATGGAAAAGTTATTGCTAACAACCTCAGAGGACCCGCTTTGGGAGAGAAACTAAAAGAGATATTTGGTAATTAAAAACGAATATTTTTATGCTATAAAGGGTTCCCGGGTAATTCAACGAAATACTGAATTATTTAAGGACCCTTTTATTTTACCTGATAAAAAATTGTTATATGAGACTTCTGTATTTATTAGTATTGATTCCTTTTCTCGGGTGTACGCATAATCCAACAATTACAATAAAAGGGACAGTTCCTGATGCTGAGGGGCAGATCCTCACACTCAAAAACATTGTTATTAACCAGCCTGTGGTACTTGATTCGGTTAGCATTGGAAAAAATGGTAATTTCAGATTTAAACAGGAAGTTTCGGGAGCCGGATTTTATCAGCTTGGATTTTCTGATAATAATTTTATTTCTTTATTGCTGGAACCCGGTGAAACCGTAAGCATCCGTTTTGCAGATCATAACCTGGCTGAAGCTTATTCCCTGACCGGATCAGCAGGGTCACAGCTTATTCAACAACTGGATATACATCTGAGAAATACCGTTTCAAGGATGGATTCCATTACAAAAGTTTATAAAGAAAATATGGATGAGCCGGGATTTGACTCATTAAGCGTTGAATTGAATGATTTCTATACGAAAATTCTGAAAGATCAAAGAAATTATTCCATAGGTTTTATTATTGAACATTTAACCTCACTGGCTTCGATAAAGGCTCTATACCAGAAATATGACCCGCAGACTTATGTCTTGAATGACGCAAAGGATCTTCAGTATATGAAACTGGTAGCTGACTCTCTCACAATCCGCTACCCTGATTCAAAAGATGTAATGGCCTTAAAAACCGATCTGGAAAAAGGACTGTCAAATTACAACCTTTCCAGAGTGAAGAAGTTGGTTAATACTGCAAAAGAAAGCAAGCTGGATATCTCTTTACCTGGTCCTGAAGGTGATACAATTAGTTTATCATCCATTAAAGGGAAATATGTTCTACTGTCGTTCTGGGCATCCTGGAACAAAGAAAGTATTGCAGAAAACCTGGATTTAAAACAGATTTACAGCAAATATAAATCCAGGGGATTTGAGATTTATCAGGTTTCTTTTGATAATAACCAGGAAGCATGGAAGAAAGCTATTCGTTTTGATGAGCTCCCCTGGATCAGTGTAGTTGACACAAGTTACCCTAATTCAAAAACAGTACAAATTTACAATGTAACAAATATTCCGTCAAACTATTTTATTGAAAAGGATGGCTCTATTTCTGCCAGGGACCTTCATGGGAAAGCTTTACGAATAAAGTTACAACAGGTATTTGGTTATTAACAGCCGAGGATTGGAAAAACAAGGGAAAATATATTTTGCATCTGATGTACATCTCGGAGCTCCTGATCATGCATCCAGCATGAAAAGGGAAAAGCTCTTTGTAAGCTGGTTGGATCAGGTGAAAACAGATGCAAAAGTCATTTTTCTGTTGGGGGATATTTTTGATTACTGGTTTGAATATAAAAGGGTGGTTCCAAGGGGGTTTACCCGGTTACTGGGTAAAATAGCGGAAATTACAGACAGTGGTATTCCAGTTCATTTTTTCACCGGGAATCATGATATCTGGGTTTTCGATTATCTGCCGGAAGAAACAGGAGTTATCTTACACCGTAAGCCTTATAACTGGGAATATAAAGGAACAAAATTCCATCTTGCACATGGTGACGGACTGGGCCCGGGAGACAGAGGATATAAATTTCTGAAGAAAGTTTTCACAAATCCTACATTGCAATGGCTGTATGCCCGCTTACACCCAAACTTTGCAACCATGCTGGCCCAGAAGCTTTCTGAAGACAGCCGCATTTCTGGAGTTTCAACCGAATTCAAAGGAGTGGAAAACGAATGGACGGTTCAGTATGCATATGAAGTCTTAAAAAATAAAAAGGCTGATTATTTTATATTTGGCCACAGGCATATTCCAATTGATATAAAGTTGGAAAATGGATCCAGGTTTATTTTTTTGGGTGACTGGATAGAGCATTTTACATACGGAGTTTTTGACGGGAATGACTTTTCCCTTCTAAAATTCAGTAAATAAATACTTCTGATGCAAAAGGGTTTAAATAAGCTATTAGAATCACTGCCTCTGCTGTTTGCACAAACAGAAGGTCACATTTCAGAAAAAGAAGCCCGTTTCCTTACACTATTGCCCTTTCTTGAATTCCCGGGAGAAATACTGGAAATCGGAAGTTATAAAGGAAAATCCACTATAATCCTTGCCAAAGCAGCACAAATTGCAGGAATGAAGAAAATCTATGCCTGTGACCCTCTTTTTCAATCTTCAGCAACAGATCCTGAAGATTATCCCGAAAACCAATTACCGGAAATATTTCAGAATAACCTGAAAAAAAGCGGAGTAAAGGACCTCATTCATTTCCACAAGGTAAAATCCAAAGAACTGTCCAGAACCTGGGAGCAGCCTATTAAAGTCTTATGGATAGACGGAGATCATACATTAGAAGGTGCAAATCTTGATTTCCATCTTTTTAAAAAGCACCTGGTGCCCGGAGCTATTGTTGCTTACCATGATGTTCTTCATCCTTTTGATGGACCTATCGATATATTTATTAAAGAAATGTTACAGTCTGATGATTTTGGTGACTGTGGATTATGGGGATCCATTGGCTGGGCACAATATATAAAAGGGGAAATACCTACTGAAAAGCAAAAGCGGAGAAAAGAGATTTTATACCGTAAACTCCGGAAATTATATATTATACCTACTAAACAATCTAAAATACTGAAACTAAAATACAATTTCCGGCGTAGCCGGATTCCCCATAAAGAGGAAAATCCTTACCAATGGCTTCGTACCATGAACAGTTTTAAAAGTTCAGATCTTTAGACCTTATTAAACAGAAAAAGGGTTTTCCCAATAGAAAACCCATTTTTTGTAAATGTCAAATAAATCCTATTCATTAATCCGCATCTTGTAGAAAGAACGGTAAACAAAATAAAGCCCAACAATCAAAAAGGCACCACCAATCCAGGGTGCAACAACTCTGAAACTTTGTGAAATAGCAATTTCCATTGCCAGCAAGCCAAATAAAGTGGAAAATTTAATTACCGGGTTCAAAGCCACTGATGATGTATCCTTGTAAGGATCGCCAACGGTATCACCAACCACAGATGCAGCATGAAGTTCAGTCCCTTTTTCCTGCATATCCACCTCAATCACCTTTTTAGCGTTATCCCATGAGCCTCCAGCGTTTGCCATAAAGACGGCCTGATACAAACCAAAGAAAGCAATGGATAACAGATACCCAATAAACAAAGATACCGGTGCTGAATTAGCGATTACATCAGCATTGTTCATCCCTTCCTTAACACCAAACGGTGCCGAAAAAAATGCAAAAGCCAGAGCAAAAGAAAAGAGAGCAATAAAAATATTCCACATTCCTTTTTGAGCATATAAGGTGCAAATCTGAACCACTTTTTTTGATTTATTGATGTCTGCTTTCTTTTCGGCACCCAACTCCAGATTAATATTATTTTTAATATATTCCGTTGCACGTGCAGCACCTGTAGTAACCGCCTGAATAGAAGCGCCGGTAAACCAATATACCACAGCACCTCCCAATAGGAAGCCTAAAACAGTATATGGATTCAGTACATTGAGAATGGTTTCAGGAGCAATGCCCAGGGTATGCTCAATCACCAGTATCAGTGAAAAGATCATGGTTGTAGCACCCACGACTGCTGTACCAATCAGCACTGGTTTGGCAGTAGCCTTAAAAGTATTACCTGCACCATCATTTGCTTCAAGATAATATTTAGCTTTTTCAAAATCCGGAGTAAAACCAAAATCTTTTTCAATTTCGGGAGTTACTTCTTTCTGATTTTCCTCAATTAAAGAAAGCTCATATATTGACTGGGCATTATCGGTTACAGGGCCATAACTATCAACCGCAATGGTAACCGGACCCATACCCAGAAATCCAAAAGCAACCAGACCAAATGCAAAGATAGAAGGGTAGATCATAAATTCTGATAATCCATAATTACTGGCGTAATATCCGATAAACATTAAGAGGAAGAAAACCATGCCCTGCCAGAAAGCACTGAAGTTACCGGCAACCAGTCCTGAAAGAATATTCAGAGAGGCCCCACCCTTTTTAGAAGCTTCAACCACTTCTTTCACATGAGTTGATTTGGGACTGGTGAACAATTTTGTAAACTCAGGAATTAGTGCAGCACCCAGGGTACCTGCACTAATGATAATGGAAAGTACCAGCCATAAGTTGTGTGGCATATCGCCAATCATAATATAACTGGCTGCAAAAGTTATAAGAATTGACAGAATTGATGTTATCCAGACCAGAGAAGTTAGAGGTTTCTCAAAATCGAGTTCATCAACATTGCTGTATTTGGCTTTAGTTATAAGATTATTAATCCAGTAAGAAACAATGGAAGTGATTATCATCAAAATACGCATTACAAAAATCCATGTTAATAGCTCAACCTGATCTGCAGGTTTTGCTACAGCAAGCACAATAAAAGAGATCAGGGCAACTCCCGTTACGCCATAAGTTTCAAATCCGTCAGCAGTAGGCCCTACAGAATCACCTGCATTATCGCCTACACAGTCGGCAATGGTACCGGGATTACGAGGATCATCTTCTCCAATTTTAAAGATCACTTTCATCAGGTCAGAACCTACATCAGCTATTTTAGTAAAAATACCACCGGCTATTCTCAGAGCAGAAGCTCCCAGAGATTCACCAATGGCAAAACCAATAAAGCTGGCACCTGCATATTCGCCGGGCACAAATACAAGGATGATAAGCATCATTGTAAGTTCCAGCGAAATCAGAACCACTCCAATACTCATTCCCGCAGTTAACGGAATATTTAATAATTTAATCGGTTTTCTTTCGAGCGATGCAAAGGCCATTCTGGAGTTCGCATAAGTGTTCATCCGGATACCAAACCAGGCAACAGCATAAGATCCCAGAATACCTAAAATGGTCCATCCTAAAATCATGGCTACACCACCAAACCCAAAGCCTTCCGTAAGCCAGCCAAAATAAAAAGCCACGGCAGTACCGATAAAAAGGAACAAAATGGCTAAAAATTTTCCCTGTTGAACCAGATAGGTTTTGGCTGTTTGAAAAATTACATTTGCAACTTCAAGCATAGAATGATGTGCCCTGATCTTCTTTACCTGTAAAAACTTATACAAACCGAACATGAATCCGGCAAGTGTGATCAGGAATCCCCAGTACAAAACTGTCTGCGATCTCACTCCATCCGGAATAACCAGGTCAGCCTCACTTGCAAATGATACGGCAGGCGCAAGACTGAAAGCCAATAATAAAATCAAATTTCTCTTTTTCATAAGGATTGATTATAAGGGTTAAATGATTAAAAAACACCCTGAGGTGTAATAAATTGGGAACAAATATATAATTTTTTTGTTTATTGTTTTTTTAATAACAATCTTTTTTTACCAGCAAATTCCGGATTATCTCTCTTAAAGTCTGAACCATACTTTTTTTCAGGATATGTTTAGTTAAAGTTTCATTACTTTTTTTCATTCAGCAAATGATTTAAACCAAACCTGAGATCCGCATAAGTAAAATCGTCACCCAGGGCCGCTTTTGCCGGTCCGAGATTATTCGTTTCTGCTTTTTCAAAGTACGCTGTGATTTTCTTTAGTTTCTCATTTTCCAGGAACAAACTGACATCCAACTCCCCTTTTCCAACATAATGGGCCAGGTGGCCTTCAATTGTTGTGGGTGCCATACCCCGTGCCTCTGCAATTTCCAAAACCGTTTTCCCGGACTTGAAAAGTTGAAAACTTATGTTTTTTGTATCTTCCTTTGCTTGTTTTGGACCGCCTGCATTTCGTTTCTTTTTCGAACCGGTCTTCAATGTAATTTCCATTCGTTCCACATCATTATCCTGACAATAAGCATCAATTATTCCAATTATATCTGCGCCAAACTTACTTATCTTTTTGCTCCCCAGTCCGTTTATTTGCTTTAATGTCTGTGTATCCACCGGAAGATAGTTCACCAGTTCAATCAACGCTTTCTGAGAGAAAATCATGTAAGCCGGCACATCTAAATCACCGGCCTTTTCAATACGATAGCTTCGCAGCACCTGATAAAGTTCCGGATGGGGAATGCTTTCCGGATCCAACACTTCTTTAACTTTTGCAGGTTTCCTTTTTTTCCCCGGCTTGCTTTTTTCTATCACAGCCCTTGCACGGGTATCCAGAATTTTCTTCACCTCAAAACCATCTTTGCATATATCAAAAAGAAAAACCTTGAGTTTTACTTCTTCGGAAAGGCGGGAAGCAAGGGAATTAATCTGTTTTCGCAAAGCCTTATTATCAACTTCCAGATCAGCCCTGTCCAGTTTTTCAGCCAGAACAGTATTGACTTTATCACTAAAATAAGCAGAGGCTTTCGATATCCGTACCTGCAATTCCCTGTTTTTTTCAACATCCGGTTCCGACAAAAGATACCTGCTTATGCTGACCTGAAATTTCACAGCGACTTCATGAATTTCCTTTTTAAAGTCTGCATGAATTTGTATAAAATAATCAATCAGTGCCTGAGGCACAGCCGAGGCATTTTCCCTGAATATTTTGTTCATGGAATTCACGAGCATCTGTATATGGTCAAACCGGAACAGGTCCATCAGTATATCTTTCTGATAACTCAGCCTTGCATCATTCAGTTCTTTGGCTCCGGGCTGGCTCTTTTCCACCTCCCTGATAAAACCACCTACGGTATTGTCATTGATTATACTACGGCCGGAAATAGGGGTGCTCAGCACCATACCATCCAGTGTTTTGCACCGGCTCAATGCAACATAAACCTGTCCGTGTGCAAAAGAAGCCTCGGCATCAATTATGGCTTTTTCAAATGTCAGACCCTGGCTTTTATGTATGGTTATTGCCCAGGCCAGTTTCAAAGGCAACTGAACAAAAGAGCCTTCTACCGTTTCTTTAATTTCAGAGGTTTCATGATCTATTGTATATTTAATATTCTCCCAAAGCAAAGGAGTTACCTCTATTTCACTATCATCACCGGGACAGAGAACATACACTACATCCTCTCCAATGTGCGTAATCTTCCCAATTTTACCGTTATAAAAAAGTTTCTCAGGCGAGGGATCGTTTTTCACAAACATAACCTGAGCACCGGTTTTTAACTGAAGTTCCAGCTCAGTTGGATAGGAATATTCCGGGAAATTACCTTCGGTTGAGGCATTGAAAACTTTTACTCCGGATGGCAACTGGTTCAGCTTTGATTCATTTATCCTGTGCGCACGGGCATTATGCGTACAAAGTGTAATATAACCCTCATCTTTATCCGGAACAAAATCCGGAATGTATCTTTGATTCAGTGCGTCGTGTGCATTCTGGTCAAGCTGATTATCCCTTACCTTGTTTAAGATAGAAATAAACTTATCGTCCTGTTGCCGGTACACATGAAACAGTTCAATGCTCACATACGGTGTTTGCTGTAAGACCTTACTGCTGAAAAAATAAACCGTTTCATACTTTGATTTAAGCAACTCCCATTCATCATTCTTAACAACAGGCGACAATTGCTGCAAATCACCGATCATGAGTAACTGTGCCCCGCCGAATGCTTTGTTCCGGTCACGAAACCGCCGCAAAACAGCATCCATGGCATCCAGTATGTCAGCCCGCACCATACTGATTTCGTCAATAACAAGAAGGTCAAGGCTTCGGATGATATTAATTTTTTCTTTGCTAAACCTCTTTTGTTGCGGGGATATATTTTCCATTCCAATCTGAGGCCCGAATGAAAGCTGAAAAAAAGAATGAATGGTAATACCACCAGCATTTATAGCTGCTACACCGGTTGGTGCAACCACGATCATCCTTTTGGGCGATTTTTTCTTCAAATCATGCAGGAAGGTCGTTTTACCGGTCCCGGCTTTCCCGGTTAAAAATATATGCTGACCGGTATATTGAACAAAATCGTATGCAAGACGGAGAGGTTCATTGGTATGCATTACCTGGAAAGTTTGAATAATAAAATGTAAAAGTAGTTATTTTGGTAGAATATATTCGAATAAGGGCTATCTTCAATTTTCCCTGTCCTCTCCACACTATACCCACAGGTTTTGGCTGTCAAAACTCCTGCCACCCACGATTGCCTGCAAATAAATATTCTATTGACTTTTTGTATAGAATGTTGTATATTTGTTATAATACTGCTATTGGCTGTAAAATAATACATTAGCTTCAAATCTACCACTACAAAAAGTGGACAATTATTTTATAATTAGTGCAATCTTAAAATTGGAGGTAGTGATGTTTAAGTTAAAAGTTTGAGTTCTGTATATAAAAATCATATTTAGAAATTGTTAAAAAAAAAGAAAGGAGTTTCTAATGTTAAAATTTAAAAATGTTTTTTTTATCGTCACATTTTCCTCTCTGCTTTTATGCCTGCCAATTTCCTGTAGCAAAGACTCTACAGTACCGGAAACAGTTACTGATATAGACGGAAACGCTTACAAAACTATAAAGATTGGCGACCAATGGTGGTTGGCGGAAAATCTGAGGGTTACACACTATCGTAATGGTGACGCTATCCCCAATATAAAGGATAATACCGCATGGTCAACTCTTTCAACAGGCGCTTATTGCGCTTATAATAATGATAATGGTAATATTGAAACCTACGGAGTTTTATACAATTGGTACGCAGTTGATGACAGCCGCAAAATAGCACCTGCTGGCTGGCACGTGCCCACGGATGCTGATTGGAAAGAGTTGGAAATGTATTTGGGAATGAACCAATCGGATGCGGATCTTGGAGACTGGCGTGGTATGGATGAAGGCGGTAAATTAAAGGAAGATGGAACTGAGCATTGGGAAAGCCCTAATACTGGCGCTTCAAATGAAAGCGGATTTAAAGCCCTTCCAGGTGGTTTCCGTGGCGTCAATGGTACGTTTTCCGATATCCGTTACGAAGCAGAATATTGGTCCGCTGACCTGAGCAGTGGTAAATTTGCCTGGTACCGCGCCCTGGACTCCAAGTATTCGGAAGTCGGCCGCTTCCAAAGCTATGGACAAAGTGGTTTTTGTGTGCGGCTTGTCAGGGATTGACAATTCGGCTATTTGACTATTTGGGGCAAAGTCCCAAAGAAATTTTTAAATTCCCTGACACCTATGAATTACTGATAATAAATATTCTATTGACTTTCAGTATAATATGTTGTATATTTGTTATTATGCCAGTATTGGCAGTAGAATAATATATTAATCAGCAAACACGACAACTTGAACTGAAGGAAAGTTCTTGTGTACTGCGCATTTGATAGGAGGAATGATGGTCAGAATCGGAATCATCCAGATGCAATCTGAACCATTGAAGGTCGATAAAAACCTTGCATTGGCAAAGCGCCTTATTGCAGAGGTATCTGATGCTGGTGCACAGATTGTTGTACTGCCTGAGATGTTTAATGTTGGCTTCTATTTTGGTGAAGACCTAATGACGGTTGCTGAGACTCTGGATGGTAAAACAGTACGCTGGCTTAAGTCTATATCCTCAAATCGGAAAATCTACCTTACTACAAGCATCTATGAGATCTATCAGGGACACTATTACAACACAATGATTATGGTGGGTAACGATGGAAGTGTTCAGCACTACCGAAAGCGCAATCCAACATGGTTTGAAACATCCGTCTGGCGGCGAAGTGATAAAGCGGGTCCAGGAATATTTGAGACCCCTTACGGGCGCGTTGGTGGTGTCATTTGCTTCGACTCATTCTCTCGGGAGGCATTTGAGGGTTTTAAAAACAGCTCTGTTGATCTGGTCATCATTGTCTCTTGTTGGGGTGTGTCTTATGATAGTAAGTGGCGACCTGACGTGATGATTGCCCGTCCGGCGCTGAGAAAATGGTCGAAATTGGCCACGGAAACTGTGCCTCTTAATTATGCTACTCAGCTAGGAGTTCCTTCTGTCCTTGTCAATCAGGGAGGAATGACGAATACTCCCTGTCAGGTGCCGCGTTTCTATCCGTTTCCACCGTTAAAGAGTATGAAATACGAGTTCATTGGAAACTCAAGTGTTCGTGATGCATCGGGTAAGGTTCTTGTTCAGGCAAACGGGAATGAAAGTGAATTCTGTGCAGTGGAGACCGTGGATGTGCGGCCAACCATCCCACCATCTGAACACAAACGAACGGACATTGCCAATAGATAC
>JANTGF010000017.1 GCA_024763075.1 Bacteroidales bacterium
TATTTAAAGATCAAGGGAAATGAGAAGTTGAAAAGTGGGTTTTATGAAATGGTTTATGAGGGTAAATCGAAATTTATCATTAAGCATTCTACAAATAAATTTATCAGGGAAGGCCGGGATAATTATGATTATAAGACAATTCCCTATGTTGTGAACAGTACTGGTTACTATAGAATCAGGGGAAGAAGAAGCCTGTTAAAAGTATTTTCTGACCATATTTCCGAAGTCAGGAAGTTTATTAAATCCTCCAATATATCTGTCAGATATGCCAATAAAAATCAAATTTCTGAAATTCTGAAATTTTACGATAATTACCAGCTTCCATAATGCAGCCTATATGAAAAAACTTACCCTTTTCTTCTTCCTTATTTCAATATACTTTGTTCTTGAAGCACAAAATAATAGCTTATCCCTGCGCTTACATAATGCAAGCTTTATAGAATTCGTGGATAGTGTGGAAAAAAAAATAAATTACCGCATATATTTTACAAGTGACTGGACTGACAGTTTGAATATTGATATTTCAGCAGATCATGAGAATATTGAACAGATTTTAGATAGGACTTTGGCTGATAGTGGCTTCACTTTTATGATTACTCCGGAAAACGGGATAATCCTGTCAAAGGGGTACACAATCAAAACCAATTTTCAGGAGGATTTTGAAAATTACCTGGCAAGTCATCTGACCAAAACTGGTTCTGTAATTTATGCTTTACCCGGGAGTGGTCCTGATGAAGAGAAAATAATTAGTGATGAGTTTAAACTTTTTAAAATCGGAAATCCATCGGAAATGAACAAAGGGAATTTTGCAGTTCTCTCAGGATATATAAAAGAGGTGAATACTGGTATCCCGGTAATTGGAGGTGTTATTTATGTCGAAAAACTTAAACTGGGAGCAACATCCAATGCAGATGGTTATTATTCTCTGGTATTACCTAAGGGGCGTCATGTTGTTGAATTCAGAACCATTGGGATGAGAACAATCAAACGAAACCTGATTTTGTATTCCAACGGGGAACTAAATGTTGAAATGGCTGAGAAATTTAATCAGCTTGATGAGGTAACGGTAACGGCCAATAAAGAAAATAACGTCCAGAATCTTAGAATGGGGACCGAAAAGATCAGTATCAAAATGTTAAAACAGATCCCCATGGGTATGGGAGAAGTGGATGTTGTGAAAAGTTCTTTGCTTCTGCCTGGTGTTCAGACGGTGGGAGAGGCAGCTGCCGGATATAATGTACGAGGAGGAAGTACCGACCAGAACCTGTTATTACTAAATAATGCACCGATCATAAATCCATCTCACTTTTTCGGTTTCTTTTCGGCTTTTAATTCGGATATTATCGGGGATGTTACCTTGTATAAAAGTGGAATTCCTGCAGAATACGGAGGCAGGATCTCATCGTTGATGGATATCAGACTGAAAGAAGGTAGCAAAGAAAAATTTAAAGTAAGCGGAGGAATCAGTCCTGTAACCGGAAGACTGATGGTGGAAGGGCCGGTAAAAGAAAAAGCTACTTATATTCTGAGTGCCAGAACAACGTATTCGGATTGGTTGCTAAAACAGCTTGAAAATAAGCAATTACAGCAAAGTTCAACCAGTTTCTACGATATCCAGGGAATGACCAATATTGATATCGATGATAAAAATAAGGTTTCACTTTCGGGATATTATAGTAAAGACAAATTCGATTTATATAAACAAAGTGCATTTGATTACAGCAACCTGGCTGCTACCTTACAATGGGATCATAGCTTTAAACCGAATTTATTTGCCAGTTTTTCCGTTATTATGAGCAACTATAACTACAGTATCAATGGTGTGCAGGACTCAATAGCGATGAATTCTATGAGCTATCGGTTGAATCAGAACATCGCGCGTGCTGATTTTACCTGGTTCCCTGTTGAAAAACATAAGCTTACTTTTGGGTTGAATGCTACCTGGTACCAGCTTGCACCGGGCGAACTTATGCCACTGAATGATTCGTCGTCGATTATGCCGAAAAAACTGGAAAATGATAGAGCTCTTGAAAGTTCTTTGTACCTGAGTGATGAATTTGAAATTTCTCCCCTGATTACCATTTCGGCCGGGCTGCGGTTGAATTTGTATGCTTCATTCGGACCAAATTCTGAATTTATTTACGGTAATGACAGCCCTCTTTCAACTGAGAATATGGTGGATACTGTCCATTACGGAACGGGGCAAATTAAGGCTTTCTACCCGAACCTGGAATTCCGCATTTCATCACGGTTTTTACTGGGAGGAGGATACTCTTTAAAAGCCGGTGTTCAAAGAATGTATCAGTATATCCATATGATTTCCAATACCACAGCCATTTCACCTACAGATATCTGGATGTTGAGTGATAATTATAGTAAACCGCAGAGAAGCGATCAGCTTTCATTAGGTATTTACAGGAATTTTAAAAAGAATATGTTTGAAACTTCTGTGGAAGCCTACTACCGGAAACTGAACAACATAATTGATTATAAAGGAGGAGCACAATTGTTAATGAATGAGCATCTTGAAACAGATATCCTGAATGGTACAGGACGGGCTTATGGAATCGAATTCATGGTAAAAAAAACAAAAGGAAGCATAACAGGCTGGTTCAGTTATACTTATTCGCGAATACTGCATAAAATTGATGGGAAATTTGCCGAAGAAAAGGTTAATAATGGTAGTTATTTCCCGGCAAATTATGATAAACCCAATGATTTAAAACTGGTTATAAATTCAAAGTTGTCCAGGAGGTTCAATATTACAACAAACTTTGTCTATAATACAGGAAGGCCTATAACCTATCCGGTTGGGTATTATAATTATGCCAATGTGAACCGTATTTTTTATTCCCAAAGAAATGAATTCAGAATTCCCGATTATTTCAGACTTGACCTGGCTGCAACTGTAAATGGTAATCTAAGGAAAAAGAAACTGAATCACTCATCATTAACCTTTGCTGTTTATAACATACTGGGAAGGAGAAATCCATACTCCATTTATTTTAAGGTAGAGGATGGTAAAGTCAATGGATATAAAATGTCAATTTTTGGACAGCCAATATTTACACTTACCTATAATTTCCGAATCTTAGGAAACGCTACCGGTGATTTTTAATCCGGATTATGCAGTAGAGTTTGTATTCGTTTTCCCCTTATTCTTTTAAAAATCTGGAGTTCCAGTTGTTACCATCTTCCGTAACCTGTATAATATAAGCTCCTGATGCCAGTTCCCGGATGTTTATAACAAGAATGGGTTCTGAAGAATCCAATCGCATAATTTCTTTTCCGGCAAGATTCATAATCGTTATTTTATGTGGGGCTGCTTTCCCGTAGAAATCAATGTTTACCTGATCAATCGCAGGGTTTGGGAAGATATTATAAGGAACATTACTGTCCGGCATATCCTCAATGTAACTTATGGAATTCAATTCAAATAGGGACCATTTATTCGGGTCAACCGTAATATTTGTTATTGAGCCACTTAATTTGAAACTAAAATCCTGTAATTCTTCCGTTTGAAATATTCTTATCAATGTATCCCTGTCTGTAAACTCCACTTTTAATTCCAGGGGCATCTGAAAAAAAGGCGTCTCAGCTGATGATACGGTTTCCAGGGAAGTAATCAGTAGTGAGTCGTTTCTTTGTTTCCAGCCCAGGGTGAAATAGGGGTAGCCTTTGCCAAAATACCACTGATCGAAAAAAACAGTGAAATCTTTTCCCGACAAATCTTCAATGACTCCTTTAAAATCAAGTCCTGTGGCAACTTTCCCTCCAAACCTTTTCTGATACTCTTTCAGAATATCAAAAAACAGGGTGTCATTATCCAGTTCAAACCGGATCATATGAATGATCGCAGCTCCTTTTTTATAAGACAAACGATAATCAAATATTCTGTTCACATCATCTGCATCTTCAAATGGAATATAGACTGAACCCTGGGGTCTTTCTTTTGCCAGTTTATGTGCATTTTCCATCCAACTGTTTGCAGCTTCCTGAGACCGTAAATTTTGTTCGGCAATATATTCTGTGTAAGATGCAAAACCTTCATTTATCCAGATGTCCTGCCACGTAGCGCAGGTAATATTGTCACCAAACCACATGTGTCCCATTTCATGGGCTACAAGACCAAAGGAAAAAGAGGATAAAGTAGTCATGGTCTGGTGTTCCATACCGCCTCCCATTGGAGCAACACAATGTCCGTATTTTTCTTTGTAAAAAGGATACAGTGAGATCTTTTCGGAATAAAGTTCAATCAATGCAGCCGATTCATCAATTTCCTGCTTTTTCTGATTCAGATATTCATCATCATTGTAAATGAAATTCTGGATAAGAACAGAATCTGTAATTCCGTCCGGATGTGCATATACATTATATTCACGGTAGTCAGAAACAGAAAGTGAAATTAAATAATAGTCGATAGGATAATGTGATTCCCATTCAAATCTGGTATTGCCGTGTCCGTCGTCAACAATATTTTGCAACAAACCGTTTGAGCCTGCCATAAGACCGTTTGGAACGGTGATGTAAACTTTAACCGAATCAATTTTGTCCGCCAGGTCCTGCTTAACCGGGAACCAGTCTTTCGCAGAAAAAGGCTCGGAAAGGGTATAGGTAACCTTCTTATTCCATGTTCCGTCTTCCTTGTTTGACATACCTGAGAAAAAACCAGCCATTGGTGATGTGCCATGATAAAAAAACCGGACTTCCAGATTCTCTCCAACCGATGGAACACTTTCCAGGGAAACTTTAACCAGATCACCTTCCCTTACAGATGTTCTTTTCTTTTGGTCAACAAAAACAGAATCCAGCGTCATATCAGGAATCAACTCAACCACAAATTCACTCATCCCTTCTTCCACTACTTCTGAAAATACGTGCACATCTCCAACGATATAAGTGGAAGTGTCATTCACAGAAACATTCAGGAAATAGCTTTTTACATCGTATTTTGTCATTTCTTCCGAAGCAATTTCCTGCTGACTGAAAAGGAATGCGTTTTTCCTGCTGATATCCGTAAATTTATTTACAATAGGTTCCTGGGAGAGGGTCGGGAAAGATATAATATGAATGGATATTATAGCAAATATAAGTGTTTTACATCTCATGATTTATTTTTTTTTATGAAGCAAAGTAAGAACTAATATTTTGCATTTCAAATCTTATTATTGAATATTAAAACGAAATCCGGTTTCGATGGTTTAGTTTCAATGATTCCCGATACTGTATCTGAGTTCTCCCTTTGAATCTCTGAATCTTGCATAAAAGGCATATCCGCCAAAATTATTTTCAAGTTTCAGCAAGAGTTCGTTCCATCCTTTTTTTAAGGGAAGTTTGATGG
The DNA here is from genome assembly GCA_024763075.1 of Bacteroidales bacterium. Taxonomy (GTDB): domain Bacteria; phylum Bacteroidota; class Bacteroidia; order Bacteroidales; family VadinHA17; genus JANTGF01. Next base: position 5,342 of record JANTGF010000017.1, read on the forward strand.
TGTCCTGGTCCGGTGCAGCCACTCTGGTATCCAGAAAACGATAGTATTCTTTACCATTGAGAAAAACTTTGGAACCGTCATCAGAACCAATGAAGAATAGCACTTCCCGGTTCTCTGGTGAATAAACCCGGGTAAATGCATAACTGATGGCAAATTCATAAGGCTTCACCTTGTCCCACAATGAGAAATATCCACTCTCAGGGGTTTTGTACGGAATCCACCGGATCTTTTGATTATTTATACCGGAATAGGATGATTGGAGGTTGATTTTTTTCTCTGGCGGATAAACCGAATCAATTCCGTACCGGAGTACATCTGAATCTCTTTTATTTATAAAGGGTCCCAGCAACATCCATTTAGGAATGTAACTTCTTTTTGGATGAAGAATGAATACATCCAGTCCTGCATTTTCATTGCTGTCAACGGAGACAAATTTCAGTTTGATTTGTTTATCTACAGGTATTAAACCCTTTAACTTACATTTGCCACCAGGAAAAATGTTTTTATTACTGCCGTCAAACTCCGTTAGCATCCGGTCGTCATTGAAAACCTTAACTTTACCATATTCAGGCCCTTCTGTATAATAAAGATCAAGATCATACTGTGATTCTTCAAGATTTTTCAGACTAAGCTCAAAATGGAATCCTCCTTTTTGTTTTATATGGAGTTGTTTACCATTGCTCCATTCCGGTCCGTAATCTGTCATGTCTTCGATAAAAACAGAAGGATTTTTTGTATTGACCAGATCCTCTGCTTCAATTCCGCCTGGAGGAACGATTTTTCGTAAAGGAATCCTTAGGGAGGCCTTTTTGATATCTGGAAATTTCATGTGTGGTTCCTTCTGATACCAGTAAACCGTACTGCTGTAATCAGCAATGGATTCATTTGCATGACCATGTTCCATTGTAAATTTGATGCTTTTCTGAAAGGGTATGGGATCCGGAATATGGAGACGATAAGCGGCAATACGACCATTTTTATCATCTTTTAAAATGAGCCCGTGATAAGGAGCAGAGAACTCTCCGTCTTTAAAATACCATCCGCTTGTAAAATAATCCTCCGTACCCGTACCATATATTGACGGGTTTTTTTCTCCGTCAATCCAGATCATTTCATCCCCCTCCAGGTATCCCAGACTTCTGTTGTAGGACTGCATGTTCATGTTCAGACCTACGACATGCCCTTTTCCTTCAGCCTCAAGAATGGTGTAATTCTCCGGTTTATCGGTTTTAATTTTCCGGTTCCAGAAAGCATGAAAATATGCCGAGTTCTTTTTAAAGGATTTTTCAGGTTGATAGATATTGATATGGTAATAAAAAGCATAGATTTCTTCTCCGGTCTGATTCACAATTTCTATTCGGGCATGTTTTCTGAAAGGCATGGGGAAATAGCAAAAATATCCACCACTGGTCATACCAAGATATTGGGAATAATAATGCTTATACTCAAAGCCGGTACCAAAGAAATCTCCCATCGGGACTTCCACCGAAGGGTTTTTTTCATTATCCCAATACATCCTGATCAGGATTCTCCGTAAAAAGAAGGGATCCCTGGAATCCACGGTAAACCAGATACGGTTGATCAACCCCGGGCCGTTAATATCTGTAATAACTGCCGTTTTTCCCTCCGGAATATTGATCCTGTCATTATTTGCTCCGGTGGTGTCATAACTGGAGATCTGGATCATTTTGCCATTTTTTAAATTGGGCAGGTTTCCCGGATTGATTATACCAGTAATATCATCACCCGTCTCATTGCAACTGTAGATAATTATTGCTACAAGAATCAGGTACAAGGGTTTAACATAAATTTTATTCATAATTAAAGCATTTCATTCTTTTAAGCTACTAAGTTCAATCAGCACTTTCGCCATGATGGCATCCCAGATATAATTGGACGGACAATTTAATATCTCATTATCCGGACTGTAAGATTCCCAGTAATTGTGGTTAAGTGAAAGCTGGGTTTTTACTGCCAGTATCATTTTTTGTCCCAGTTCCCGGGCAATATCTGTATAGCCATAGTTGAGTAGTCCTTCAAAAACCATGTAGTCCCATAAAAGCCATACGGGTCCGTTCCATTTGCAGCAATAATCAACATTTGGATTGTAAAAGGAATCTGCAGCGGATAAAGTAGGTACACCGTATTTTCTCCAGAACTGATCCGGATTAGTTAGCCTTTGAACCAGCTTTCCTGCACGGTCTTTGGGTGCTGCTTCCGCCCACAAAGGCAGAAATCCGATAATTTCCGGCCTCCTGAGGTCCCTGCCCATAAACCGGAATGTATGGTTCTTTTTATCCACGTGATAATAAAAACCGGTTTCTTCATCCCACATTCGCTCATTTACCAGGGATGAAATCTTATCGGCTTTTTTCTTCCATTTACGGGCATCCTTTTCTTTTCCGAGCTCTTTTGCCATAGACGATAAGGAACGCATTTCCTTTGTTACCATCAGGCTAAGGTCAAGACACTCCAGTTCATCAGAAATATCTTCCTTATCGATGTCAAGGTGCCTTTCTTTGGATACCTGAAAGATCACATTATACCAGTCCCGTACATTTTCAATGAGGCCGTATGGCCCCCATTCAAAAGTTCCGTCTTTATCTGTGTCCCTGTTTTTTTCCAGCCAGTTAAGGTACCGGCTCCCTGAAAAATATGCATCTTCAAGAAATTCCCTGTCTTTACTGACCTTATAAATTTCCAGATTTATCCAGTTAAAAAACGGAGCCGAAGTAGTTGGTTTTCCTTTATGTTCATATGCCTGCATTCCTCTTGGTCCATGCCGGTAGGCAATGAGACCATCATCTCCCTGCTGATCCATATAAATCCGTTGTGAATTTTGGGCAGAAACAGGATCAAGATAAGCATAGGCCATCATCGAAAGAGATTCATGCAGTACCTGGTGTCCGTGGCCCCATCCCCATTTTGGTTCCCGTGAAAAAACATAGAAATTCCTTTTGGCTTCCCCTGAAGGTGGAAGCATACATGTTCTTACCAGATTCAAAGCACCGATATAAATAAGCTTTTCATCTTCCGAGTCAAAATTTATTCCGGGTACCGGTTCAAATAATTTCATGTTAGCATTCAAAAAAGTTTGTAAAGAGATTGTTTTGAGTTTCTGAATCTGGTTAAAAATTTCATTCGGATTTTCATCCTGTCCCTGCCAGCCTCTGAAAAATTTCACATCGATATTTGCTCCCGGTTCTAAAATAAACCGCCCCTGAATGGAAACATAATTTACAAATCCTTTTGTCGCCAGGTTCAGCGAGTCTTTTCGGTTTTCATCATACCAGTCGGTTTTAATATGATTGTAAAATTCTTCCATCGGTCCCGGGTAACCACCATAAGACCAGGGAGTGAAGTTTACTGCAAAAATATCCCTGACATTGGTGGGGTATGGTTCCTTTGCGTAGAGATTGCTGATCAGCCTTTTCCGGGTTTCATAATGATGACAAACATAAGCATCCTGTCCCTTTTCAAATTTAACAATTTCCAGGCTGTCATTTCCCAATTTCAGCAAAGGAAAGAGATCAAGTGTATGCGGAATGGAATCTGTGTTTTCAATATGCAAACTGACTACCGAAAGTGTGGAACTATACACAAAGAAGGTCTCCTGCACCCTTAATTTCTTTACCGGTTGGTATTCCATTACTGCTATATCAGGAAAGGATGCAATAACACAGGGTTTTTCAAAAAACTGGTTCATCGACATTATAGCCAGTTTATCTACCATCCAGATGAGTGCTATTTTCCCGGCATGGTCGCTTGAATAATTTACCGGATGGCAACCGGAATAATAATCCATTTTATAAGCTTTGTCGCCATATAGTCTGGACCGCTGCATGGACGCTGCGTATGTAGTGTACAAAGGATCATTATTGCCGGCATGAATTCTCAAATAATAATTGTCAGGTATGGTAAGTTGCTGTCCGAAAATGGTAAAAGGAAGAATCAGCAGATAAAATAAAGAAAGAATTTTTTTCATTTTTTATTTGATGTTTTCAGCAGAAACAGAAAATTTCAGCCCTAAGTTAATTGGAAAAAACGATCTTCAAAAGAAATATCTTATATTTATCCGGGAATTGATTCCCTGTTGATCATTAATTTTTGTAATTTGATCTGTTTTCTGATGATGTTTCCTATTTTTGTTTTTGGACATCTTACTTTTAATTCCTTGTTTTATGTTCCCTGACGATTGTTAAACTAATTTCCTATGTTGAAAAATTCATTTTTAAGGTCGCTGTATCTGCTTGCATTTATCCTTTTTGTTAGTTCCTGTTCATCCTTTAACAGGCCGAAAGAAATTGAAATTGACCTGATCCAGACTTCCGATGTGCACGGGTCTATATTTCCTTATGACTTTATAAAAGATAAACCGGTCACACATTCCCTGGCACAGGTGAGCACTTTTGTTAACGAATTAAGATCAGACAAAAATAAGGAAGTGGTTTTACTGGATAACGGAGATATTTTGCAGGGACAGCCCCCTGTTTATTATTCAAATTATGAAGAAGTTAACTTACCCCATATTTGCAGTAAAGTTATGAACTATATGGGGTATGACGTAGCAACCATTGGAAACCATGATATTGAAGCAGGCCATGCGGTTTATGATAAGCTTATAAATGAATTCAGATTTCCCTGGCTGGCCGCTAATGCCGTTTTGAAAGGGACGGATACACCTTATTTTAAACCTTATACTGTTATCAGGCGCAAAGGAATTAAAATTGCGGTACTTGGATTGATAACACCCGGAATTCCCCACTGGCTGCCGGAGAATTTGTGGAAAGGAATTGAATTCCTGGATATGGTTGAAACTGCAGAAAATTGGGTCCCGAAGATAATGGAAAAGGAAAATCCTGATTTGTTGGTTGGCTTATTTCATTCAGGACATGATTATACTTATGGTGGCAGTACAGCTTCGGAAGAACGGAATGAAAATGCCTCTTTGCTGGTTGCCCAAAGGGTGCCTGGATTTGATGTGATACTGATTGGTCATGACCATGACGAGTTCAACCAATGGGTGCTCAGTCGGGACAGTTCCAGGGTTCTGGTGCTGGATCCGGGGAGCCATGCCCGGAATATTGCTCTTGCGCAGATTCAGCTTTCCTGGAACAAAGAAACAAAAGAATACAATAAACAGATTGAAGGATCGCTGGTTTCTTTGGCAGATGTTAAAGTGGATACATCTTTCATGAATGAATTTGAAACAGATTTCACTAGCTTTAAGCAATATGTATCTAAGAAAGTAGGTGTTTTTACGGAGACAATAACTTCTGTTCCGGCATTTTTTGGTGACAGCCCGTTTATGGATTTGATTCACCGTGTTCAGCTTGAGGTTTCGAAAGCCGATATTTCATTTGCTGCTCCTTTATCCATGCGATCTGAAATTGACTCAGGTGATGTGTATGTAAGGGATCTTTTTGAGTTATACCGGTTTGAAAATTTCTTATATACAATTGAATTGAGTGGAAAAGAAGTTAAAGATTATCTTGAATATTCTTATGATGGTTGGTTCAATCAGATGAAAAGCAGTTCAGACCACCTGTTAAGATTCAGGACAGATGATCACGGGAAACTGATTAAGTTTGAAAGGCCCCCGGCTTATAGATTATTTAAAAGGTACTATAATTTTGATTCGGCTGACGGAATCCGATATGAGGTAGATGTAAGAAAACCCAGGGGAGAGCGGGTTTTAATTTTATCGATGAATGACGGAACTGCCTTTCGATATGACAAGAAATACAAAGTAGCACTAAATTCTTACAGGGGAAACGGAGGCGGTGGTCACCTTACGGAAGGTGCAGGAATTCCGCATGATGAGTTAAGCTCAAGAATTCTTTCTTCAACTGACAAGGATTTCCGGTATTATATGTTGAAATGGATTGAAAAAAATGGCACGGTTGATCCGGTTTGCAATATGAACTGGAAAGTAGTTCCTTTAAGCTGGTGGAAAAAGGGAAAGAAAAAGGATGAGAAACTTATTTTCTGAACCAATCTGTAATAAATTAGTTTATTTTATTTTATATAATAATTATAGTTAACAAAAATCAATTCTTATGCCTTCTATATTAATAAACTTTAGTATTTATATATTTATGTTTGGGTTTCTGTTGTTTTCATCCTGTAATCAGGAGACGACTTCGGATACTCAGGCGGATTCTCTTACAATTGAATTTACTCCTGCTGTATTGATTGATTCCCTCCCTGATATAATCCTTGAAACCTCTGGTTTGGCTGAATTTGATGGATTGTACTGGACCATAAACGATAGCGGTGGAAAAAATGCATTGTATGGCTTCGACAGGAAAACCGGTAAAATTAAAAGGGTTGTGAATGTACCGGATGCATCGAACAGGGATTGGGAAACCCTTGCATCCGACAATACGTTTTTCTATATTGGAGACGTGGGTAATAATTCAGGGACCAGAACAGATCTGGTGGTTTATAAGGTAAAAAAATCTCAATTGACCGAAGGCTCGGGATCTGCTGAAGTTGAGAAGATTACTCTTTCCTGGCCCGATCAGAAATACCTCGTTAAAGCCCCGAATTCAAACCCTTACGATTGTGAAGCTATGTTATCTTATCATGACAGCCTTATCCTGTTTGCGAAAGACTGGGTTACTGAAAATACAAGGATGTATATCCTGCCAAAAACACCAGGGAATTACGTTGCCCGGCTGGACAGTGAGTTTGAGGCCAATGGTTTGATTACAGGAGCAGATATAAGTCCCGATATGAAGGTAGTCGTTTTATCCGGTTACCATGAATTTGTGCCATTTTTATGGTTGTTTTGGGATTTTGAAGGAAAGAGGTTTTTTGAAGGTAAAAAACTGAGAGTTGATTATCCTGACTTTTTTAGCGCTCAAACAGAAGGAGTGTTGTTTTCCGGTAATGACTCTATTCTTATTTCTGCAGAAAGAACAAAGTCATGGCCACAGAGATTGTATTATTTTTCTTTAAGTAAAATCAGGGAGAAAGCAAATGAGAAGAAGTAATTTTACTAAATCATTTATTTTACACAGAATGCAACGCCTTTTTGTACTTTTAAGTATTCAATTATCCTTATTAAGCATGGTCAATGCTTATTCCCAGGAGTTAAAGCCCAATCCGGGGCTGGAAGAAGTAATTGTTGTTTTCAAAACGCATTTTGACATCGGTTATACCGATTATGCTGAATCTGTTGTGAGGAAATATGGCTCTTCAATGATTGAAGGGGCTCTGGTTAACCTGGATGCCAGTTTGAAGCTGCCATCTGAAGAGAGGTTTGTGTGGACACTTCCTGCCTGGCCTATGCAGCAGATTCTGGACCGGAGTAATCCGGTTGTAAAAAAAAGAGTGGAGACAGCACTTGAGGAAGGAAATTTTGCTATTCATGCCTTACCTTTTACCATTGAGACCGAATCGAGTGATATGGAAAATCTGGCTCGTAGTTTTCAGTTTTCAAGCAATATTTCCAAAAAATATGGTTTAGAATTACCCAGAGATGCGAAAATGACAGATGTTCCCAGTCATTCCTGGTTTTTGCCAGCTCTGTTAAAAAATGCCGGAATTGATTTTTTACATATCGGATGTAATCCTGCTTCCCGTTCACCTGAATTGCCCCTTCTTTTCTGGTGGGAGGGACCCGATGGTTCCAGGCTGATGACCATGTACTACGGCAGGTATTATGGCACAGATCTGGTATCACCTGAAGGCTGGCCTTTTAAAACCTGGCTTGCACTCATCCCTACAAATGATAACCAGGGGGCTCCTCCTCCTGAAGAAGTGAGGCAAACGTTGGAGAAGATTCATAAGCTGGCACCAAATGCAAGGGTAAAAATAGGCCGTATGTCAGATTTTTATGATGCACTTATAAAGGAGGAACCTGAATTACCGGTGGTAAAAGGCGACATGCCTGATACCTGGATTCATGGTTATATGTCAATGCCAAAAGAAGTGAAAACCTCAAGAAGAGTTCGTCGCGATATATTTGCTATTGAAGTCCTTAATACACAATTGAACCTATGGACCGGAACACCGGAAGATGTATCTGCAATGATTGAAAAGGCAAATGAAAATAGCCTGTTGTTTGATGAGCATACTTTTGGGCTGGCAATGAGCCATGGACAAGCTGGTCATTGGGTATACGGGGAGGAGTTTAAATTATTAAGAAGTCAGGGGATTTATGATCCCATTGAAAAATCATGGCAGGAAAAGGGAAACCGGATCTATGAAGCTGAGAAAAAGATATTGCCTAATTATAAAGATGAAGTGCAGAGGCTTGCCGGTGAAGTTGATGTGGACAAACCCCATTTGACTGTTTATAATGCATTACCCTGGCAACGAACCGGAATTGTTAAGTTTCAGATAAATTCAGCTTACATCAAAGGCAATGCCCTAAAGGATCTTTCTACCGGGAAAATAATTCCATATACAAACACCGGTAATGTAATCCGGTTTAAGGCAGAAGATGTTCCTTCAATGGGTTATAAAACTTATATAGCAGTGAATGAATCTGAAAAGAAGCAGGAAATTCCCCTGAAAATTGATAAGCAACAGAAAATCATTGAAAATGAGTTTTTTAAAATTAAAATTGACATGAATAGAGGGAGAATACAGTCAATTTTTGATAAACAAACCAAACGTGAAATGGTAAACCGGTCCGGTGATTATGGTTTTGGTAATTATTTATATGAACGTTTCAGCAAGAAACAAACCGATGCTTATGCCAAAGCATATATAAAAGCCGGCTGGAATTGGGCCTATGATGAACTGGGGAGGCCTGGTTTAAGCGATGATCCATACCTTATTGTTAAAAAATCAATCGCTGGTGTAAGCTTTTTGCAAGACAAAATCCGGGTTAGTGCGGTGATGTCTTTTGCCGAAGATGAGAAAAATCCGCATGAATATAGCATTATTGTAACACTTTACAGCGGACAACCTTACGTTGAACTTACCTGGGCAATAGATCATAAAAACGCGGAACCATGGCCGGAAGCCGGGTGGATTCCGTTTTCATTTAATGTAAAAAATCCTACTTTTAAAGTTGGGCGTCTGGGCGGAGTAGTTAACCCGGCAAAGGACTTCATAAAAGGGTCGAATCATGATTATTTTTTCCTGAATACAGGAATTGCAATTCTGGATGAAGAAGGAAAGGGCTTTGGAGTTTCTTCCCCGGATGTTCCCGGTGTAAGTCTGGACCGGCCAGGTTTATGGAAGTATTCCGGAGATTTCATCCCGGAGAAGCCCAATGTGTTTTTTAATTTGTATAACAATCAATGGAGTACAAATTTTACCGAGTGGATAGAGGGTTCCTGGAGTACTCGCTTCTATCTTTGGAGCATTAATGAGTATGATAATGGAAATGATCTCATAACCCCGTCTGAAGAATTCAGAATGCCGTTAAAAGCTGCATTTTCGGAAGGAAAGAAAGGAAAACTTCCTGTATCTGCCGGTGGAGTTTCTTTATCTGAAAAAGGATTATTGCTGACTGCATTTGGTCCGGATCCGGATGGTGAAGGTACCCTGTTGCGCTTTTGGGAACAGGCAGGAAACTCAGGTGAATGTATCATCTCCCTCCCGACTAAGCTAAAAGCTGAATATGCTCAGCCCGTGAATCTGAGGGGGGAAGTTACGGGAGACAAGATTCCTGTCACTGATGGTGTTTTTCATATCAAAATTGCCAAATATAAGCCCTACTCTTTTATTCTGGAATGAGAAATTGGTGGGTATGGTTATAAAGGATAATAGAAAATAATTTATGGATGAGTCATACTCCATGAGAAATACTGAAAAGCAGGTGTTTATGTTTTCAAATGCAATTGTACGCAAACCTGGAAAAAGCCTTATAAAAGGTTTGACCGGCGCAAACCTGGGGTCTCCGGATTATCATAAAGCACTGGATCAGCATGAAATTTATGTTGAAGTTCTTGAGGCTTGTGGATTAACTGTGAAGGTGCTGGACCCGGATGAAAGCTTCCCTGACTCAACTTTTGTGGAAGATGCTGCTGTATTAACACCTCTTTGTGCTATTATCACTAATCCTGGAGCAGAATCCAGGAGAGGGGAAGTTGTGGAAATGAAGGAGGTGATCGAAGAGTACTATACGGATATTGAGGAGATACGTTCTCCAGGAACACTTGAAGGGGGTGATGTGATGATGGTTGGGGATCATTATTATATTGGTATTTCTGAGCGAACAAACATGATGGGTGCAGAACAGCTTATTCAAATCTTAAGACAATATGGTATGGACGGATCCATGGTCAGACTTGAAGAAGTACTACACCTGAAAACAGGTGTGGCCTACCTTGAAAATAATAATCTTGCAGTTTGTGGAGAGTTTCTGACAAGTCCTGAATTTATCAGGTTCAATAAAATTGTCATTCCTGAAACTGAAAGTTACGCGGCAAATTGCATATGGGTTAATGATCATGTACTTATTCCAAAAGGATATCCTGAAACAAAACAGAAAATCACAGATGCCGGATACTCAATAAAGGAATTGGATATGTCTGAATTTCGTAAACTGGATGGTGGTTTAAGTTGCCTCTCGTTACGGTTCTGGAAGTAAGTGATATTTTATGGCATTCCTATTTGTTATTACTAAGCATGCCTGCCGGCCTTGCTCCGTCATAGCTATGTGAAGCTGATGCAGGGAAGGAAGTATAACTGAGAAAAATTAGAATTACCGGAGATTTCTCGCCATCGTTCCTCAGGTTCAAAATGATAATCTGAATATGACTTGACATTAAAATATTTTTGCTGACTTAATGTTCATAAAAAAAAGCCATCAATGTTTAAATTGATGGCTTTTTGATCTGAAATAACAGACTATTTCTTATCACTTTCCTCCGGCATCAGCACAACTTTCAGATAGTGCTTGTTTTTGAAATATTGTTTAGCGGCCTGATGAATATCCTCTTTCGTGATACTTTCAATCTGACTTTTCTTTTCATCCAGGCTTTTGATTTCCTCATTATAGTAATAGGAGTTTTTGAGTATGGATAGCCAATAGTTGTTCTTTTTAACATTGGTTTCCAGATCCCGTATTGAAGTTTCTTTTGCTTTCTGAAGATCTTCTTCTTTTGGAGGATTATTTTCAAGTGCCTGCATCTCTTTAAAAACCGTTTCAACCAAAGTGTCCACATTTTCCGGTCCGCAACCCCAGTTTATGGTGATGGAATATTCGGATTTGGGATATTTGGAAAGGTCATGGTTCACTCCAACGCCATAAACACCCCCCTGGTCTTCTCTCATACTTTCCCTCAATCTGATTTCCAGTATCTTCATCAGCAGATTCATTTTTAACCGGTTGGGATAGTTCCATTCAAAGTCATCGTTCATCATAATGGCTACTGAACTTTTAGGTTCTGTACCTTTGTGTACGACAGCCTCTGTAATACCATCCGGGAATTTTGGATTTACATCCTTCCATTCATCCTTTCTGTTTATGGCCGGAAGACTTCCAAGGTAGGTGGTGATAAAAGGAGTAATACTATCAATGTCAAAGTTTCCCACAATGAAAAAACGGAAACCTTCGGCATCAGCAAATCTGTCTTTGTAAAAAGCAAGTGCCTGATCCAAATCAAGGTTGTTTATTTGTTTTGCCGTAGGAATAATTATACTCCGCGGGTCGTTGGAAGTAGCCAGTTTAATTAAAGTGTCATAAAATACATATTGTGGGTTTGACATCAGGAATTTTACCTGATTCAGGAGCTTAGACTTAAATGCGTTGAATGCTTCCGTATCTTTCCGGGGCTGTGTAAAATACAGGTATGTCAGCTGAAACATTGTTTCGAGATCTTTTTTCCCGGAGGACCCGTTGATTGCCTGGGTTAAAACCCCGATTCCCGGATTTACCTTCACTACTTTCCCTGTGAGGAATTTATTCAGGTCAATCATATTGAAAGACCCCACACCACTTTGAGAAACAATAGCCGTAGTCATGGTTGCATTAAAAAACTGGTCGTCAGGAACCACAGAAGTACCTCCTTCATTAAAAGCAGTCATCAGTATCTCATCATTTTTGAAATCTGTAGGTTTTAGAATGACCTTAACGCCATTGTTTAATTCAAGCTCGGTAAAGTCTCCTTTCTCGTGGTTGATTTTCCCGGTAACTTTTCCTCCGGGTAAAGTTGTCTCAATGAGAGATGTCCCTACCAGTTTTTCTTCATAGGGTTTAAGTTTTGATTTTTTTGCAAAAGCAATGGTTCTTAAAACATCTTTTTCTGATGGAACTTTATTTCCCTCTTTATCGGGTCCGGTAATCAGAACGATCATATTGTTGTCTGTAACCAGTTCTTTTGAAAGTGCGTTTACATCTTCAATGGTAACTTCCGGAAGAAATGATTTTACCAGATTGTATTCATAGTCTATACCGGGGAAAGGTTCATTCGTTAAAAAATTTGATACATATTCATCCACATATTGTTTGGAGTTTGTTTTGTCTTTTTCTTTCAGAAATTTTTCAAACCTGCTCAGAATCTCTGACTTTTGTCTTTTTAATTCATTTTCTGTAAAACCAAATTCTTTCACTCTTTCATTTTCCTTAATTAAAGTTGAAAGAGTCTGGTTGTATTTATTTTCTTTTGCTACAGCAAAAGATTGCCAGGCATCTTTTGATTTTGCAAGGAAACTCCCGTAACTGGAACTGGCAAACAAAAACGGAGCCTCCGGTTTCTGGCTGATTTCAAATAACCGGCCGTTTAACATCATGGAATACAGATTTAAAAGAATGGAATGCCGGTAATCTTTATTGTTGACAACAGGTTTTTTATCCTGCTTATAAAGCAAAGCCACCATATTTGAAGTTGCTTCTTTATCTGTTGCAATGGCAACTAATGGCTTGTCATTATCGGGAATGTCGTATTCTTTTCTTTCTCTTTCATTTTTTGGATTTTTGATTTTCTTGAAATGCTTAATTATTTGCTTTTCTGCAAAAGCCGGGTCAATGTCTCCTACAATAACAACTGCCATCAGATCCGGTCGATACCAGTCTTTATAAAAATCCTTCAATACATCATAACTGCAGGAGTCAACTATACTCATTTTCCCTATCGGTAAACGTTCAGCATATCTAGATCCTTTCAGCAAAACGGGAAGGTACACTTTACGCATCCTGTCGTCAGCACCGAGCCCCAATCGCCATTCTTCATGGATTACTCCCCGTTCTTTATCAATTTCTTCATTTTCCAGGGAGAGATTATGCGCCCAGTCTTCAATCACAAAAAAGGCAGAATCCAAAAGCCCTTTCCGGTCTGAAGGTATTTCAAACATATAAACGGTTTCATCAAAGCTGGTGTAAGCATTCAGGTCGGCTCCAAAGGTAACTCCCGACTTTTCAAGGAAATTTACAAGGTCGTTTTTACTAAAATGTTCAGATCCGTTAAATGCCATATGCTCAATGAAATGGGCAAGTCCCTGTTGGTCATCATTTTCAAGGATGGAGCCGGCTTTTAATACAAGCCGAAATTCTACCCTTTTTTCAGGTTTATGGTTTTTTCTGATATAGTATTGCAGCCCGTTATTAAGCTGGCCGGTAATCACTTCCGGGTCTTTGGGCAGCACATTATCAGGCTGGTATGTTTGTGCATTGATAAAGGCTGATCCAAGAAGGAGGGAAATAGTAATAAAGAAAGAAAATGTCCTTTTCATTTTAAAATGATTTTGTAAATGTTTTGTAAATGGTAATTTTCAATTGAAAGGGATAAAGGTAAAAATTATTGAAAATATTTTATATTAAAATAGGTTAATTTTCAGAAATATCAGGGTCTCTGATTATTTTTTTTAATCTTTTCTTTTTCCCTGTTTTCCAGCCGGTAGGCATCCTGTTCCTTACTGTCTTTAATCATATCGTCCACATTATCAAGCTCCGGGCTTTCTTTCAGTGCTTTCCAGTTAAAATCCTCATCCAAAGGGTCCAGTGCTTTTTGCGGATCGAAAATCCTTTTATCAACCGGAATGGCGGTGTAAGGGGTAAAGTCAGGTGTGCCGGTAAAGAAATCGCCAAAATCACTGGCCCCTGCATCATATTGGTTGAGATAGGGAAGGTCAAGCACATGCCAGAATGTTTTAAAAATACTTCCAAAACTATAATGAACATGGCTCACATAATCTCTTTTGACCCAGGGGGATATTACCATCAGAACACTTCGGTGTGCATCCACATGATCCACTCCGTTTTGGGCATCATCTTCCGTTATAACGATGGCCATGTTTTTCCAGTATTTAGTGTGTGAGAGGAACTCAACGATCCTGCCCACTGCCAGATCATTGTCGGCCATGTAACTTTCACGGAAGGGATAACCATAATCAGGACGGTCATTGGCACCGTGGTCATTGGGAATAATCACAGTCAGTAAAGAGGGAAGTTCTTCATCTCCGTCCACCCACTTCTCATTCACCTCTTTAATGAACATATCAACCCTGTATTGATCGGGAATGGCTGTATTGTAAGTAGGGTAAGTCCTGGAGGTTCTTGTAAAAATTGGTGTGGGAACCGGGAAGTTATTCAGATGACGCATTCCCGTATTTTTATACTCAACCGAATAGGAGGACGGTTCAAACATTACGGAAAAACCAAAATTGAAAAACTCAACCTGATTCCGTTCAAGATGATCCCATAAAGAGCCTGCTTCATTATAATCTTCAGGATATATAGCACCTGCAGCTCCACGGAAACCCAATCCTCCTTTTGTATTTTTAACTTTATCATAACTCCGGTTACCTCCGTAACTGGCCGGAACGTTGGTCTCCACCCATTCATTGGGATAAGTATTTACGAGCCAGCGATGTCCGTCCGCTGAAACATCGGAATCCACATAAAAATTATCGGAAATGGCAAAATCTCTTGCCAGTTTCAGGTGATTTACCATTACATCCGCATTTTCAACCAGCCGGGTTCTTTTCCGGTTGTAGAATGTAGCTCCGTAACCGTATCGCGCCAGGCCGGGTTCTCCCTTGCCCTTTTCTATTTGCCCGAATATTTCATCATAAGTGCGGTTTTCCTTTGAAATGAAAACAATGTATTTTACAGGAGACTCTTTCTCCCCCGGATACAGGGGGATTGGATTATTTTCTCTGCCAGTGAAGAGCATATCATCCGGTTGAACAAAATGAAAGTTGTTCTCTACTACCTTTTTTGTTAATTTCTTTAATTCCTTCCTGTCGGGGATGTCAATGATTTCAATGGTACCTTTCATCAAACTCCCTATGTAAGTGCCTTCCGGCCCCACGTAATAGTCCTTGCCGGCATTTCTGCCACTTCCGTAACCCTTGGCATTGGTAACGATGAGTTTCTTTCCGTCAGGGCTGACTTTTAATTTTGAAGGAAACCACCCGGTTGGAATATGTCCGATGGTTTGCATTGTTTTAATATCAACTACAGCAACAGCATTGATTCCCGATTCTGCAACAAATAGTGTTTTATTATCCGGGGAGAGTGCAAGGCCAAAAGGAATTTTCCCACGAAGGTGATCCATTCTTTCATCCAGGCCAAGGTGAATGGTATGTTCCACGGCGTCGGTATTAACATTGATTACCGAGATATTGTCATTATTACCGTTTGAAGCAAAAACATACTCAGTCGTGGCTACTACCGAGTTTGGGCTCGCTCCTCCAACTGCTGGTATTCCTTCAACCATCTGACCCACCAATACTCCGGTTTTTATTTTTGCTGAAACATTTGGATGGTCCGGATCACTGAGATCAATAGTCCATACCGAAAAGGATTCGGGAACATTTGGGTCTCCGAGTGGTGGAACGATCAGTGTATCCGTAATGATGCCATTTTTTGCTTCATCCGACAAATATGCAGTAGGCGGAAGGGCAGGAGCTGTTTCTTTCAGGTTATGGTAATCAATGCCTTTCAAATGGCTGTACTCAAACATACCAACATTTGCTACATAAGCCTTTTTTTCATCAGGAGACAAAGTAATTCCGAAAGGATATCTGCCAACAGGAACCGAATGAATCAGTTGTTGTTTGTCAGTATCAATAATGATCATCCGGAAATTTACCTGATCAACACCATAAAGTCGTTTGCCATCTTTCGATATGATCATATCACCTATGTATCCGTCCGGAAAATTTGTATCGCCCCTCGTAACCGAGCAATCGATGCTGCCTTTAGCCCTACCATTATTCAGGTCGAACAGGTAGATTTTATTTTCCTGGCCTCCTGAAACATAAACCGTTTGATTGTCGGGTGAAATTGCCAGACCCATGAATACAGATGCCAGCACTCCTTTATCTGTTGCCGGTCCGGGTGGAACCTGAAGGATTTCAGGTTGCCTGGAATCAAGGCCTTTTACAATAGTAATGGACAATGGAGATGTCCCGGAATTGGCCGTAACGGCGATGGTTCCGTCCTGACTTAATGTCAATCCGAAGGGATGGGGTGCAATCAGGTAAGATTTACCTGCCGGAGTAATGATCCTTCCGTTTGGAATAATTGTTTCTCCACCCGGATCAATCGTACAAAACCTGTTTCCCGCAGGAGCAGTAGCAATCCAGATATCTTTATGATTACAAGCTGTGAAAATCGCAAAAAGAAAGAATACCGCAAATACTGATTTTAATTTCATTTCAGCTGACTTTAGAATTATTATTGATTGACCGATAAATTATTAATTTTGCCTTAGAAAGATTGGAACATGAGTGTAAAGTTAAAGAATAAGTCTGATTTATTGACAAAAGGGGAGCAATTACCTCTTGTTGAAGCATTTTATACAATACAGGGAGAGGGCTTTCATACCGGGAAACCTGCTTATTTTATCCGGCTGGGTGGCTGTGACGTAGGCTGTAGCTGGTGCGACACGAAATTTTCATGGAACCCGGACTTGCATCCTCTGGTTGAAGTACGTAAGATCATTGATACCATTCTGGAATCTTCTCCGGATACAGTGGTTGTTACCGGGGGAGAACCATTAAGTTATAATCTTGATTTGTTATGCAATGAATTAAGAAAAAGAAGAATTAAAACATTCCTGGAAACATCCGGAGCTTATCCGCTTAGTGGGGAGTGGGACTGGATCTGCCTGTCACCCAAGAAGAACAGTCCACCTGAGGTTGGGATAAATGCAGATGCCGATGAGCTGAAGGTAATCATTCAAACAAAAGATGATTTTGAATGGGCCGAAGAAAATGCTTTGAAAGTTCGTGAAGATTGTAAACTTTTTCTCCAACCTGAGTGGAGCCGGTATGAGGAAATTATTCCGGTGATTGTGGATTATGTGAAGCAAAATCCCCAATGGAGTGTTTCACTACAGGCTCATAAATTTATGCATATTCCTTAAATTTAACCGGATAGAAACCAAAAAAGTTTATAAAAGATATTTTGGTGAAATATAAAACACTGTTAAATTTTTCCCGTTAAATAATTGCAGCCATATTAACTTAAGTTCATGTTAAAATTTTTATATAAAATAGTTTTATGGAGTCTTTTCCTCGCGCTTTTTAACGGGAGCTTTGTCCTGGCCCAGTTGCATTCCAATTCAAAAAAAGCGATCAGTCATTACAATGCGGCATTGCAAAGTTATCAGTTGCTGGATTATGAAAAGGCTTCGGAGGAAGTTGAAAAAGCTTTGAATGCTGATCCTGAGTTTATCGAGGTTTATCTTTTGCGGGCTGAAATGTTAACGGAACAAAAAGATTACCAGGGTGCAATATCTTCTTATGCTGAAGTGATCAGGCTGGATCCTTCATTTTATACTACCGCGTATTACAACATAGGGAGACTGGAAGTGCTTACCGGTATTTATAAAGATGCACAAGTTCATCTTCAGACTTTTCTTTCAATACCCGTAAAGAGTAAAAGATTACAACAAAAAGCAGAGAAAAACCTGAGAATTTGTGAGTTCGCCCTGGATGCGATAAAGCACCCTGTGCCTTTTCAACCGGTTAACCTTGGAAGCCGGATAAATACAAAGTATGATGAATACTGGCCTTCAATAACTGCTGATAACCGTACACTAGTGATCACCAGACTTCAACCTTTGCAAATAGCCGGAAGAAAGAAAGCTGTGGAAAATTTTTATGTAAGTACCTGGGAAAATGCAGGCTGGACAAAAGCTGTAAAACTGGGTCCTCCGGTAAATACCGACAGAAATGAGGGAGCCCAGGCCCTTTCGGCAGACGGACATTTTATGTTTTACACAGCTTGTAACCGGCCGGAAGGCAGGGGGAGTTGTGATATTTATTTTTCTTCCAAACTGAAAGGAAACTGGTCTTTTCCTGACAATCTGGAAGCACCGGTTAACACTTCTTACTGGGAAGCACAGCCTTCCATTTCTCCGGATGGAAGAACCCTGTATTTTGTAAGCAACAGGCCGGGGGGAATCGGGAAAATGGATATCTGGAAATCGCACCTGAATGATGCAGGAAAATGGGAAAAACCGGTGAATCTCGGAGCGGGTGTAAATACGCCTGAGAATGAGATGTCGCCTTTTATTCATAAAGATAATCATACTCTTTATTTTTCATCAGACGGCTGGGTTGGCATGGGAGGTTATGATCTGTTTATTTCACGTTTGGGCAGCGACAGCATATGGTCTGAACCGGTGAATCTGGGATATCCTATCAATACATGGTCTGATGAGATCGGGATGGTGGTTACGGCGGATGGAAGTAAAGCTTTCTTTTCATCTGCGATCAATGATTCAACAGGTAAGGATATTTATGAGTTTGATCTGTATCAGAAAATACGGCCTGATCCTGTTTCATATATAAAGGGAAAAGTGTTTGATTCGGAAACAAAACTTCCACTGATGGCCACTTTTGAATTGATTGATCTGGAAAGCGGGAAAACAAGTATCAGGGCTTTTTCAGATAATAGTGGTGAATTCCTGGTTTGTTTGCCAACGGATAGAAATTATGCTTTGAATGTTTCTAAAAAGAGATACCTGTTTTACTCTGATAATTTTGCCTTGAAAGGCATAAAGAAGATATCAGAACCATATAATATGGATGTACCATTACACCCTGTAAAAACCGGGGAGAAAAGTATATTAAGGAATATATTTTTCAGATTCGATTCCTATGAACTTGAGAAGGAAAGTGTGGTTGAACTTGGTAAGTTAACCCGGTTTATGGAAACAAATCCGGGTGTGAAAATTGAGATTCAAGGGTTTACTGACGATCAAGGAACTCCTGATTACAATCTGAATTTGTCGCAAAAAAGGGTTCGGGAGGTATATTTGTATCTCGTGAATCATGGGATTGATAAGGCCCGTCTTTCTTATAAAGGTTTTGGAGAAACGCAACCTGTTGCAAGTAACGAAACCGAAGAAGGAAGGGCCAGAAACAGGAGAATTGAATTTGTTATCTTAGGCGTTAAATAAAATAACATTGTTTTGAATATGAATCCTGAAGAAATGGAAAAACCGGATATTGATCGCTGTTCATGGGCAAAGCACCCCCTGGAAGTTGAGTATCATGACAAGGAATGGGGTGTTCCCGTTCATGATGACTTTAAACACTTTGAGTTTTTGTTACTGGATACTTTTCAGGCCGGATTAAGCTGGTTAACGATCTTAAAAAAGAGGAATATCTTCAGAAAAGCTTTTGATGGTTTTAATCCTGAGATAATTGCTTCATATGATGAGAAAAAAAAGCGGGAACTGCTTCAGGATGCTGGAATAATCCGGAACAAGCTGAAGATCTCAGCAACTGTTAATAATGCCAGGATATTTTTGAAAATTATTCAGGAATATGGGTCCTTTGACAGGTATATCTGGTCATTTGTGAATGGAAAGACAAAAATGAATAAATGGGAACAAATGAAAAAAGTTCCGGTTACTACCAATGAGTCGGATGCAATGAGTAAAGATATGAAGAAACAAGGTTTCCGTTTTGTCGGTTCCACAACCTGTTATGCTTACATGCAGGCAGCAGGGCTGGTAAATGATCATTTAACCGGATGCTTCAGGCACCGGGAAATAAAATCCTTGAAATAAAGAGTAATCGAAAATCAGGAGGAACTACTCCGTTAGTAATTCCTGAACGGCATTAACCATTTCCTTTTGTCTGAATGGCTTGCGGAAAACCCTGGAAGCACCAAACAAACGTGCTGAGTCAAGATATTCATTGGAATCAATTCTTCCTCCCCCGGAAATGGCAATGATTTTAAGGTCTGGATTTATTTGCTTAAATTCCCGGATGGTTTCAAGTCCTTCCTTTTCAGGCATTACAATATCTGTAATAATAATATCCGCAGGATATTTCGAGAACATCTTTATCCCTTCATCACCATTTATGGCAATATCCACTTCATATCCTTCTTTCTCAAATAACTTCTTTAACATCAAAAGAATATAGGGTTCATCATCAATTACTAGTATTCTCGTCATCATGTTAAGCTTTAAGTTCTTTTTTATCTAAGATTTTTCGAATTAACGAGCTGAATTTACTTAAAATTAATGGTTTTATAACAATGGCATTGATTCCTTTATCTTTTGCAATTTCTTCAGTTATGGAATCACCAAAACCGGTTATTATAATTGTTTTAAGATCAGGTCGAAGCTCTTTCATTTTACTTATGAGGTCAGTTCCAAGCATGTTTGGCATGGTTTGGTCTGAAACCACCAGATCAAACTTTTCCGGACCTGAAACAAAATTCTCAAAAGCGGCCAGGCTGTTTGTATGCACGGTAACAGTATAGCCCAGTCCTTCCAGCATTCTTTTTCCCATAAAGGTAATCTCCTCTTCATCATCAATAAACAGGATATGTTCCTTTCCCTTTTTTAGTTTTTCATTATCAATGGCTGCTTTATTCTGAGACTCACTATGCTGGGGTAAGTAAATGGTAAAAGTGCTGCCTTTCCCCAATTTACTATCTACCGTAATGGCTCCGTCAAAACTGTTTACCAATCCATGTACTACCGATAGACCAAGACCTGACCCGGAACCTACTTCCTTCTTTGTGAAAAAAGGCTCAAAAATCCGTTCCATTGTTTCTTTATCCATTCCGTGTCCCGTATCTGAGATACTCATACATACGTAAGTTTTTACTTTTAGTTTTGGTATCTTTCGGACCATGTTACGGTTCACTTCTTTGGTGAAAAGTTCAATTTTAAGTGTGCCGCCAAATTCAGCCATAGCATGACTGGCATTTGTACACAGGTTCATTATTATCTGGTGAATTTGTGTTGCATCAGCCAGCACGGTTCCACAATCCGGATTCAGATCCTGGATTATTTCAATATTTGCAGGGAAAGAAGCCTTAACCAGAGAAAGGACTTCTCTGATAACATGATGAAGCTGCAGGGGTTTCATATCAATATCTACCTGTCGGCTAAACGTAAGAATCTGTTGAACCAAATCTTTAGCCCTTATGGCTGCATTGTTAATTTGTTCAATATCATATCTCAGATTATCATCATCCGAAAGTTCTTCCAGAGCCATTTCTGTATATCCCAGTATGGGTGTCAGAATATTATTGAAGTCATGGGCAATACCACCGGCAAGAGTCCCTATGGTTTCCAGTTTTTGCATCTGGAATAACTGGGATTCAAGATTATTTCTTTCTTCCTCAAACTGAAGTCTACGCTTGATTTCTTTGTTAAGTTCTTTGTTGGTTTTTGTAAGTTGCAGGGTTCTTTCAATAACTCTCCTTTCCAGTGACTCATTGGCGGCGATAACTTTTTCCTGTTCTTTCTCCAGGAGTTTACGCATATAAAAATCCCGGCGATCATTAATTTCAAGGGTATAATTTATAAACATCCCGATCAGGTTGGCACTCAGGAAAAATGCACTTGTAATTTTCAGATGGTCTGTCCCTACTTCTGTGTAGAAATAGGACGTGAAAACAAATGCGAAAAATAATACCCAGCCAATAAAAACGGCATTCAAAAACCGGGCCCTGACAAAAGTATAACCAAAGAAGAAAATAAGCATAAGCCCGGCATAATAGGAGTAAATCCCCACACTGGACATAACTACATTCATGTAAATGATACCACCACCGGTGATTAACCAGACAATATTAATGGTTATTTGGCCAAACTTTAAGAATAATTTGCTAAAAGAAAAGAAAAAGGCAATTATTAACACAGGGGAGACAAGTACAAACCGGATAAACCATATTTGTTTGTAAACTTCAGGAACCAGGTTTACATCAAGTAAGGCAAACAGATCATAGAAAATTAGTGCCAGGACCATGGCAAACCGGAATGCTCCCTGTGATTTATGAGCATACTCTTTGAGGAACTCATTTTCAAGGTGTGACTGATCACCGGTAAAAGAAAGATTTAATCTATTTAGCCTCACTGTGTTGGGTGAGGCTAAATGATCAATACCAAAAATTTTTTTAAAATTCTTAAGCAAAATACTATGAAATTTAAGTTTCACAATTCCAGTTAATGGAATAAGAAACTAGTTTTCCGAATACTTCTCAAAGTCTGGAATATTTGTATTTGTAACAACCTTGATATCCTTTTTGATTTTTATTCGCATAAATAAGTTAATCCCAAGGGGTTCTTGTTCGATGGTAACATCACCATCCTTGATCCCTGATTTACCTGCAATTCTCATCAATTCTTCAGAAGACCGGTAGTTCAGATACCAATCAGAAAAGGCTTCCTGAAGATTTCGTGTAGGATTATTAACCGAAAAGTTTCCAATCACCATTTCTCCGTCTTCATTTAATAATTTCAGATATTTCTTAATCAGGTAAATAAAGTGTTTTTCTTTGAAATAATCAAATAAACCTGCACTCCATATCATATCATAACGTTTATGGGTGTTAAATCGTAAGACATTGATCCTGTAGAAGTTCAGTTTTTCCTCAAAAGATTTGTTTTTGTTTTGGGCATATTCTATGGCCCGGGCGTCCAGGTCCAGGAGGTCGAACGTAATTCTGCTGTTAGGGTTTTTGGTTAAATACTCATGAACATCTGTAGCAGGTCCCGATCCCAGGACAAGTATTCTTTTTGGTTCCATAGATTTTGCTTCCAGCGTACGCATTAGTCCCAGGAAATAGTCTTTTCTGTTTCTTACAGCCGTTGCAGCATGTGACTTTTGCCACCAGATATCCCATTTTTGGAACATAGGATTGGTTGAAACTTCCTTGTTGTATATTTTTTCGATCATCATGAAATCCCCCGCATATCCCAGCGGTTTAGTGAAAGCGTATCCCTGAACTGTGCTCGGGTTTTTAAGAAGCGGATATAAAATATTCCTCATCTTTTCAATTACATCCTGGTTGAAGGTACTTACCATTTGTGCAAACTCATAATATTCATTTTCTTCAGGGCCACCTTTTTGCAACATTTTCTCCAAATAACTGATTTGTTCAAATGTTAAAATACCTTTCTTTTGTACAACGCTTTGTTTGGTTTCCATTTTTATTATTTTAGGGTTTATTAAGATTAAAATTGTCAGATTTTAAGATTGTTTTTTTGCTGAATATTTGTCAGTCATATAAAATTGAATTGGTGTGCAGCCTTATTTTGTAAAGGTGATTTAAATCATCGCTCAGGGTAAAAATATATATGGATGTGCTCTTAACTGCCATTTTTTAGTATGTAAAAAAAATTGCCTGTTGCAATAAAGAAAATGAAAAAAAAGTTCTCCGGATTCGGTCTGATAATTTTTCCTTGCTAAAATACTGGCTATACCTTATTTAGATACAGTAAAACAAATGACAGATATTTCCTGAAAAAGATGAGATATATCATCAGACAGGATTGATTCCGATCAACAGAATTGTGGTCAAATAAATGATGATTCATCTAAAAAACTGTATAACAGATTTTTGGGTAATCCTGGTTGTGCCGTAACTGTAAATTGCGAAAAGCCTTATTTTTGTTAAATCGATTTAAAACCAATTTTTTAACAATTATCCTGGATTATTAAAAATCAGATGAAAATAATACTTTTGCTTAAATTAATAATTTCAGATGATGAATACAGAACATATTGAACACATCGGGATTGCAGTAAAAAGTCTGGAGGACTCCATTCCTTTTTATGAGAAATTGCTTGGACAAAACTGCTATGCTGTTGAAGAAGTGGTGGAGCAAAAAGTCAAAACCGCTTTTTTTAAAGTAGGTGAAACAAAAATTGAACTGCTGGAACCCACCGGTCCTGACAGTGCAATTGCCAGGTTTATAGAGAAAAGAGGAGAGGGGATGCATCATATTGCATTTTCCGTAAAAGACCTGGAAGGGAAGCTTAAAACAGCCGAAGAAAGCGGTATAAGACTGATTGATAAAAAGCCAAGAAAAGGTGCCGAAGGACTGGATATTGCATTTCTGCATCCGGCTTCAACTTTCGGTGTTTTAATGGAGCTTTGCGAAAACAGGGAATGATTTATCCATTTAAGGTTAAAAGACAAACACTTAATTCCGGCAATTTGATTTATTGAAAAATACAGCTTATTGTATTTTATAAATTCAGCAATTATATTTAAAAATTGTGTTGAATAATTCAGGTTAAGTATTGTTTCTTATCTTTGAGAAAGAAAAATTTAAGTCTAGTTTTTTATGGGAAATACCGCATCTGCCGGAAACTCCGGTCCAAAAATCAGGTCGGATTGCAGAATCAGCCTTGAACTCACCGCATCGGGTGGGATGGAAATCAACTTATCTTCAAAAGTTATATCAATGTATGGAAACTCCATCAGGCAACTGGTGGAAGATATGCTTGATTATTTTGGAATAAAGAATGTTCGCGTAAATCTGGACGATAAAGGAGCCCTTCCCTTTGTATTAATGGCCCGTCTGGAAGCTGCGGTTAAGCAACTGGTAAAAACAGAAAGAGTATTTCTCCCGGAAGAGAAGAATAATCATCAGGAACCATCAAGCCCTGACAGATTCCGTTTTACCCGTTTATATCTTCCGGGGAATTCTCCTGCCTTAATGCTGAATGCAGGTATTCATCAACCCGATGGATTGATTCTTGACCTGGAGGATTCTGTGGCACAGGATAAGAAATATGAAGCCCGCTATCTGGTGAGGAATGCTTTGAGGTCCCTCGATTTTATGGGTGCTGAAAAAATGGTAAGGATAAATCAGTTGCCTGGCGGATTGAAGGATCTTGAGCATATTGTTCCCTATGGTGTGGATTTAATTCTTATCCCAAAGTGTGAGGGACCGGAGCAGGTATTGGCAGTAGAAAAAGAAATAAAGCGAATAAGAAAAGATGCCCGGATATTATTAATGCCAATTATTGAAAGCGCTCTGGGAATAGAAAGAGCTTTTGATGTTGCGGTTGCCTCTCAGGATGTTGTGGCAATGACTATAGGTCTGGAAGATTATACGGCCGATTTAGGGGTGAAACGTACTCCCGGAGCGAAAGAGTCCTTTTATGCCCGTAGCAGATTGGTAAATGCCTGTAAAGCTGCAGGAATTCAGGCCATTGATTCGGTATTTTCAGATGTTGCCGATATGGATGGACTGAAAAATGCAGTACAGGCTTCACGCTCTCTTGGGTTTGACGGAATGGGTTGCATTCATCCCCGGCAAATTAAGTATATAAAGGAAGGCTTTTTACCGGATAAGGATGAAATGGAGAAAGCAAAAAAAATTATAATGGCTTATGAAGATGCTCAAAAATCCGGATTAGGAGTGGTCTCTCTGGGAACCAAAATGATTGATGCACCGGTTGTAAAAAGAGCAGAAAGAATCATTAAACTTGCTTTGGGTCAGGGTCTTCTTCCAAAAGACTGGAGGAATGAGCAAGGAAGTCATCATGAAGCTTAAAAAAGAAACTATGAGTGAATTAGTGAAGAATGAAGCCGGAAGATGGGTGCCTGTTGAGGTTAACGGGCAGACTCAGATTCCATTTAAAGGAGTTGCCGCCTATAAACCCCGGGGAAAGAAATTTGGACCGGCTGTTTCATCCTGTGCGGATTATCCTGCAGATGGAAACAAACAGGTGGATTCATTGCGCACCGCTTTAGTAAAAGCAGGATTGAGAGACGGATTGTGTATTTCTACACACCACCATTTTAGAAACGGAGATTTGCTTGCTAACCAGATATTTGATATTGCAAAAGAGTTGGGGGTGAAGGATCTGGTATGGTTCCCGTCAGCCTCTTTCCCCTGTCATGAGCACCTGATACCATATCTTGAGGATGGAACCATTCACCACATTGAAGGCAGTATGAACGGGCCTTTGGGGAGATTTGCTTCAGAGGGGAAAATGAAAGGGGTGGGGATTTTGAGGTCCCATGGTGGAAGATATCAGGCCGTGCAGGATGGAGAAGTAAAGATTGATATTGCAGTGATTGGAGCGGCATGTGCCGATTCTTTTGGCAATGCAAACGGGCTTTACGGGTCGTCGGCAACGGGTTTGCTGGGGTTTGCCCTGGCAGATTCGCAGTATGCAGAGAAGGTGATTGTGGTTACGGATAACAGGGTGCCGTTTCCATGTGTTCCCTGGCAGATTCAGGGGAATTATGTTGATTTTACTGTTCAGGTGGATAAACTGGGAGACCCGGAAAAAATTATATCAGGTACCACCCGGATCACAAAAAGTCCAGACCGTTTGTATATGGCTGAACTGACTGCCAGGTTTTGTGAGGCTGCAGGAATTATAAAAGACGGGTTTTCATTTCAGACAGGTGCCGGTGGTACATCTCTGGCCGTGAGTGAATATTTTAGGGAAATAATGCAGGAAAAGGGTATAAAAGCCCGCTTTGCCAGAGGTGGAAGCAACAAATATCTGGTTTCCATGCTGGAAGAAGGACTCATCGATTATATCCTTGACGGACAGACTTTTGACCTGGAAGGAGTTCGGTCCATGTCTGAGAACCCATCGCATGTCTGGACAAGTCCTTTTACCTCATACAATTATCATGGGAAAGGTAATTTTGCCGGAATGGTGGATGTGGTGATACTTGGTGCCACAGAGATTGATCTGAACTTTAATGCCAATGTAGTGACGCATTCAGATGGTTATCTGCTTCATGGAATCGGAGGATGGCAGAATTGTCTGTTTTCAAAAACGGTGATTCTTCCTGTTCCGCTATTCAGAGACCGGATACCTGTAATTGTGGATGAGGTAACCACTCTTTGTGGTCCGGGGGAGTTGATTGACGTGGTAGTTACAGAACGGGGAATAGCAATCAATCCCCTGAGAAAAGATCTTCTGGATGCAGTAAAAAATTCCGGATTGCCGGTAAAAACCATTCAGGAATTGAAAGAAATGGCGGATCAGATTTGTGGAGTACCTGAAAAACCGGTGTTTGATGATCAGATCATTGCACTGGTGAAATGGGTGGACGGAACGGTACTTGATGTGGTGAGGAAAGTGGGGGAGAAACCTTGAACGATGATCAATCAAGGTTGAAGGTTGAATCAATGAACCAAGATACAAGAACCAAGATCCAAGAAACAAGAAACAAAAAAACTCAGATGAAAGATGAATAATATACCTCTTTGAAATTAGTTGACAGCTTTCATTCCAGTTTTTTTTTAAGTATTTTAAATTTTAGGCATTTTGAATTTTAAGTATTTTAAATTTTAGGCATATAAATTTGTAAAGCCGCTATGCATCGCGTCTGATTAATTGTAAAAGAATGTCAAGATGAACAAAGTAAGAAGGCAGAAGGCAAAAGGCAGAAGTAAGAAGGCAGAAGGAAAAAGAAAGAAAAATAAGTTAACGTTGGGCTTCCAAAAATTATATATTAGCACCCTGAGCCTGTTAAAGAGCAATTCATGGCTTCTCACAACAGAAACCAAAGAAACAATAGGAACACCAGAAACTAAAGATATTATTGTAAAATTAATAGCGATTAATCATGCAAAAATACCAATGCAATATTTGCGGATATGTTTATGATCCTGAAGAAGGGGACCTTGATTCGGGAATTGCCCCCGGTACAGCATTTGAAGATCTTCCGGATGACTGGTACTGCCCTTTGTGCGGGGTTACCAAAGAAGATTTTTCTCCATTTGATGATTGAAGATTCTGTTTTTACAATTAAGAAATCCTTTTTAATATTTCTATCAGCAGATCCCAGAATTTATATGTGCTTTCGATATCCAGCTTTTCATCCGGTGAATGGGCTCCTCTGATGGTTGGTCCGAAAGAGATCATATCCAGTTCCGGATATTTCTCCAGAAACAAGCCACATTCCAGTCCGGCATGAATCGCTTTAACTTTTGGCTGTACATCAAAAAGATCATTATAGGCCTTTGAGGCTATCTCAAGGATTTTTGAATCTTTATTGGGTACCCATCCCGGGTATCCGCCCGAATGTTCAACTTCAGCACCGGCAAGATCAAAAACGCTGGCTACCATCTGAACAATATCCTCTTTTGCACTTTCCCTGGAACTTCTCTGGCTGGTAACTACTTCAATTTGATTATCCTTTGTGAATTTTACAGAAGCCAGATTGGTAGATGTTTCAACCAGACCGGGAATTTCATGGCTCATCCCGAATGCTCCGTGCGGACAGGCATATACTGAGGCGATCAGTCTGTGTTGAAATTCTTTTTGAAGTACATGATCAGGGAGGGCTGTTTTTTCAATCCGGATATTTAATTCAGGATCCTTCCCTGAAAGTTCTTCTGAGACAGTGTTGAAGAAATCTTTGGCAAAATGTTCTAAAGATTCTGTTTTTTCCTTTTTTACAACAAAAACAGCCTGTGCCTCTCTTGGGATGGCATTTCTCAGGTTTCCTCCGTTAAAAGAAGACAACCTGACATCAAAGTCTTTTTCTGCGCTGTAAAGAAAGCGATTCATAATTTTAACGGAATTTCCAAGTCCGTTATTAATCTCATCTCCCGAGTGTCCTCCCTTCAGTCCCTCAACATAAAGTTTAAAAGCTTTTGTTCCCTCCGGAGTTTCCTCAGGGGTATATTTAAATGTGGCGACGGTATCCATGCCTCCAGCACAGCCTATGTACAGTTCTCCTTCATCTTCAGAGTCAAGGTTTAAAAGTATTTCGCCATTCAAAAACCCGGATTGCAACCCTTTTGCCCCGGTCATTCCACTTTCTTCATCAATGGTAAAAAGACACTCAATGGGGCCGTGTACCATCTCTTTCGTTTCAAGGATAGCCATTTGTGCGGCAACTCCGATTCCGTCGTCGGCACCCAGGGTAGTACATTTTGCTTTTATCCAGTTTCCATCAACAACCGGTGAAATAGGATCTGTATCAAAATTGTGGCGGGTATTCCGGTTCTTCTCACATACCATATCAACATGGCTCTGAAGCACAACCGCAGGCAGATTCTCTTTACCCCGGCTTGCAGGTTTCTTAATTAATAAATTACCCACCTCATCCTGCGCATACTCAAGTTTTAAATCTTTTGCAAATTCAATCAGAAAATGAATGATTTTTTCTTCCTTACCTGAAGCTCTTGGTATTTTACATATATTTTCAAAATGTCCCCACAAAGAATGGGCATCTGATAGTTCTTTTAAGACCATAATTGTTTTAACAAATTTTGGCAAAGCTAAGAAAAATTGATGGATACCAATTGATATATGTTTGTTTTGTTTTTATGTTTAAAAGCACTAAACAGTGTGTTTCCATAAAGTCGGGTGTTCGAGCAACAATGCAGATATCGGACTTTAATCATAAGGACTAAATAGAGTCCATCCATAAAGTCGGTGTTTAGTTCAGAATGTTCGCTATCAAGACTTTCGAAGTCTTAATAATCAGGAGTTTACTTTTGTAAATGACTGGTTTTTCAGACAAGAGTAACGCAGATAGCGGACATTATGGACAAACACTAAACAGGATTGATTCTTTGTTTTAAATCCTAAGTTGCCCTTTTAATCCAAAGGAATAAAAAGATATCAGGTGAGTAAGAATATTTGCGAAATATACTCTTTGCAGGGGTCTTAAATAATATTATTTTTACAAATAAAATTTTAAAACAATAAAACTATGGCAAAAAGAAAGGTTGTTACTTTGCCCGGCGATGGGATCGGGCATGTGGTTCTGGAGGAAACACTCAGGGTGTTGGAAAGTGCCGGATTCCAGGCAGAATATATAGAAGGCGATATAGGCTGGGAATATTGGTGTAAAGAGGGAAACCCGCTGCCTCAGAGAACAATAGATCTCATTGCTGAGCATAAAATTGCATTGTTCGGGGCAATAACCTCGAAACCCAAGGAGGAAGCAGTAAATGAATTATCGCCGGAATTACAGTCTGAAGGGTTGATATATTCAAGTCCTATTGTGGGCCTTCGGCAGCATTTTAATCTGGATATCTGTATCCGTCCCTGTCATACTTATGTTGGGAATCCTCTGAATTTTATCAGAAGGAGTACTGACGGAGGGGTAGATGAACCAAAAGTGGATGTGGTAATCTTTCGCCAGAATACCGAAGGATTGTACGGGGGAGTGGAATGGTCGGATCCACCTTCTCAGGTTTATGATGCACTTATGACCCATCCTAAATTCAAGAAAAATTTCGGAAAAATTCCGAAAGATGAAGTATCTGTTTCTACAAGAATTTTCACAAAAAGGGCTACAGAAAGAATTCTTCGTGCTGCATTTGATTATGCCGAAAAATATAATTATAAATCGGTGACCGTATGTGAAAAACCAAATGTGATAAGGGAAACCTCAGGCATGATGTATCGTCTGGCAAAAGAAATGCAGAAAAAGGATTATCCTCAAATCGATCTGTGGAATACAAATATTGATGCCCAGATGATGTGGCTGACGAAGAATCCGGAAGATTACGGG
Organism: Bacteroidales bacterium; assembly: GCA_024763075.1. GTDB lineage: Bacteria > Bacteroidota > Bacteroidia > Bacteroidales > VadinHA17 > JANTGF01. The sequence goes on from JANTGF010000017.1 coordinate 35,973, forward strand.
GTGATTGTTGCCGGGAATATGTTTGGTGATATTGTTTCGGATGGTTTTGCCGGACTGATTGGTGGTCTTGGATTTGCCTGCAGTGCCCAGTTTAATGATGCGGGCATTGGTATTTTTGAACCGACTCACGGGTCTGCTCCAAAATACGCTTCGTATGAAACATCTATAGTAAATCCCATTGCAATGATTGAATCGGCCTGTATGATGCTTGATTTTATCGGAGAAAAGGAAATATCAAAAAAAATCAGAGCTGCAGTAGCAAAAGTAATTGTTGAAGCAAAGGTGCAGACCTATGATATGAAAAAGATGAAAGGGGCACCGGATGTTATCCAAAAAGGTGCTGCCACTACAAAGGAAATGGCAGATGCGGTTATTGCGAATTTATAATAGAACAGAGGTGTAATGTGTGAATGCTTAAATGATTATTTTTAATATTACCAGTAATAATTCTTTTTTCATTCATTCATTTGGGCATTAAGGCATTCGATCATTTTAGATTACAATAATAATTTGGAAATAAACATTCTTAAATAAACAATAATAATTATGTTAGAACAAATATATAAACTCTGGCCGGAACTGAACTGGATTGAGGATCAGAGACTAAGGGACAAGACTGCAAAAACCTGGATTCTTGCACTGGAAAGAAGTGTGCTGACTGCAGATGATCTGAATCAAATACCGTTTACTTTACTGGCTGATCCCGATTTAAAGGTCAGTTTTATGATGCATAAAAGAGCCGTGGTTCATATAGCAAAGGAAAGCGGGGAGAAAATAAACCAATTTTTTGGTGATGAGCTTCCTGTGAACATGGATGTGCTGATCGCAGGAGCTATTCTTGCCGATGTGGGAAAACTGCTTGAATATGCAAAAGATGATGATGGTAAGGTTATTCAGGGTACTTACGGGAAACTACTGCGTCATCCTTTTTCCGGGGTTTCCCTGGCGGAAGAATGCGGCCTTCCCCCGGAAGTTTGTCACATTATAGCCACACATGCGGGTGAAGGGGATATGGTAAAAAGGACAGCAGAAGCTTATGTAGTGCATCATGCTGATTTTATGACTTTTTTGCCGTTTAAAAACAGATTTTGAAAAGCATGGATATCATTCCGGGGAGACTGAAGTTTTGTGTGTTTTGCAATTCCTCAGAAGGGATTTATTTTGAAGGGAAAACATGAAAGCATCATTTTTTAAATGCTTTTTCCTATTTTTGGAATACATTTGTAAAAAAGTAATAGCAATTTAACCTGACTCATTTTAACAATCCCGGATGATTACATTCGATCTTGTATTGGTAATCCTTGTTGTGATCTTCATTCTGATTTCACTGTACAAGGAATTGTTTGGGCCCGCTCTGACTTTTCTGATCGGGATTGTTGTTCTTGGTATTTTTGGTGTGCTTACTCCCCGTGAGATAATCAGCGGATTTGCGAACGAACAGGTGATGGTTATCATCATGTTATTGCTTGTGAGCGATATCATCCGGCATACGGCCATTGCAGATATGCTGTTCTCAAAGGCTTTTTATGGAGTACGGAGTTATAAACGGTTTTTGGGAAGAATGATGATCCTTGTTGCAGGTTTTTCTGCATTTTTGAATAATACTCCATTGGTTGCAGTCATGTTACCTTATGTGAATAACTGGTCTGAAAAGTATAAAGTACCTGCATCCAAACTCTTGATGCCCTTATCGTTCGCTGCAATCCTGGGGGGATGTGCAACCCTGATAGGCACCTCTACCAACCTGATTGTAAACGGGCTTGTTGTTGACCAGGATATTCTGCCCGGCCTGGAACCCCTGAATATTTTTGATTTTGTTTGGGTGGGTGTTCCCATGATCGTAATTGGGATTTTATTTATTTATTTTTTTAGTAATAAACTGCTGCCTGATAAGAATGCAAGGGTTGAAGATATACCTGAGTATCAGAGGACATACATGGTTGAATCGCTGGTTAACAAACATTCGGACCTGATTGGAAAAACGGTGGAACAATCCGGACTCAGGAACCTGAATGGTTTATTCCTGGTAGAAATCCGCAGGCAGAAAAAGGTTATGTTTGTGGTGCTAAATAATTTGATTATCGAAGAGGGAGACCTTCTAGTATTTGCCGGCGATAAAGCTCCGATTGCTGACCTGTTGGATGAAAATTCCGGACTTACCATTCCTTCAGTAGGTATGTTACAGCGAAAAAAACATACAGAGGTTGTGGAAGCAGTTGTCTCTCATAATTCGAAATTTATAGGAAAACCATTAAAGGAGATTTTTTTCAGAAGAAGATATGATGCAGCTGTTATTTCAATCCACAGGAATGGGGAAAGAATTACCGGAAGACTCAGGGATGTTGAATTGAGGGCGGGAGATGTACTTTTGCTATATGCCGGTACTGAGTTCAGGGAAAGGATCAGAATGACACAGGATTTTTATCTCTTGTCGAAGATTAGACAGTTTGATAAGGTGGAGACGTATAAACTGGTGATTTTACTGGGTGGGCTGCTGCTTGCAATATTCCTGTCCTCCATCAAGGTCATCTCATTATTCATGGGACTGATCATCCTTTTATTGGTTTCCTTTATTTTGAAACTCACAAATCCCAAGGATCTTTCCCGAAGTATCGATTATAACCTGGGACTGATCATTGTGATGTCTCTGGCGCTTGGTATAGCAATGATCAAATCGGGTACTGCCCCCATGCTGGCGAACCTTTTAATTACTCTTTTTACACCCATGGGGAAGTACGGGATATTATTCGGGATATTCTTAATTACCTCTGTACTTGGTGCTTATATTACCGGTAAAGCTGCTGTTGCTATTATATTCCCCATTGCCGTAAGTATGTCCATTAGTCTGGGACTTGACCCGAAACCATTTATTCTTACGGTTGCCTATGCTGCTGCAGCTAATTTTATTACACCCATCGGCTATCAGACCAACCTTATGATTTATGGTCCGGGTGGATACTCATTCCGTGACTTTTTTAAACTGGGATTCCCTTTAACAGTGATCTACATGTTTGTTACTATTTTTGTACTTGGATTAATTTATTTTTAATGATGAAAAGCCCTTCACCTTTTTACAGAAACCTTGTTTTAACGGCCATAGACCTTTCCCGGAAGGCAGGTCTGGACATTCTTGATGTTTATTATCATTCTGATTTTGAGATTGAAATAAAAAGTGATAAGTCCCCTCTGACCATTGCTGATAAAAGGTCGCATATCCGGATTGTTGAAGGCCTGGAAAATACGGAAATCCCTGTTTTGAGTGAGGAATCAGCAGGAATTACTTATGAGGAAAGAAAACACTGGGATCGCTTCTGGCTGGTTGATCCGCTGGATGGCACCAAGGAGTTTATAAAAAAGAACGATGAATTTACAGTAAACATTGCATTGATTGAAAACGGTAAACCTGTTCTGGGAGTTATATATCTGCCTGTTTTTGATGAAATGTATTTCGGTTTGAAAGGGACGGGCTCTTTCAGGATTCCGGCCTTTAAGGAGTTGGGCGCAGACCTTGAATGGGAGTTTCTGATAGATTCTGCTGATAAACTACCTTCAGCATCAAAAGGGAGCAATGTGAGAGTGGTTGCCAGCCGTTCCCATTTATCTGCAGAGACACAGGAGTTTATTGATAATTTGAAAAGCAAATATGGTGAAGTTTCGACAGTAGCAGCCGGAAGCTCACTAAAGCTCTGCCTTATTGCTGAAGGGCGTGCTGAAATTTATCCCCGGCTGGGACCAACCATGGAATGGGATATTGCCGCGGGACACAGTATTATATCTGCTGCCGGAGGTAGTATTTATAAAAGGGATGGAAGTGAACTGGAGTATAACAAAGAGAATTTGTTAAACCCCTGGTTTATTGCCCGCTCAAAATATTTTTTGGAATAACTTCTGGTAAGAATTCTGAAATTTATCAATCCTGTTCCTTGATTTGGTTCTTGTCTTTTGATTTTTGACAAGACAGGCGGAAATACTAAATCGGTTGATCCCGAAGCATGTCGCATGATATCTAATCGCTAATGCTATCAAAATGTGACTTCGCTGAGCTCCGGGTCATATAATATTATGCGGGTTACAAAAATATGACTCCTCCGGAGTCAACTGTCTGTTCTGATTGTGACCAGGATGCATGACATTTCTAAACCTAATTAGTGTCTCTTAGAAAACGCCAAATACTGCGTTATTCTCGTTTTGGAAACGGTCATTTACAAAAGTAAACTCCCTAATTTTCAAAGCTTCGAAAGCCTTGTCTTTGGCGTCTTCTAAGAAGCCACTCAAAAAGTTAAGAGTTTTCTTAAAAGCACTAATTATAAGTACGATAGTCTCGAAGATTTGCAATATTAGTCATGTATTACACAAAACAGGTCCAAAATCTATCTGGTTAGATTTTCTCTTCAGAAAATCCTTATGAGGAGCATCTTCGAATAATTTTGCAAACCACCCTTTGACCCAGCTTAGTATGCTAAAATCTGTAATCTTTCTGGATTCATCGTCCATCTATTATATCCACCGAAGCTTTTGTGGAGGAGATAGCGAAAGATTCTTCATCGATCATCGTTCTTTGATCATCAGTTACTCGCCCCCCCACAAGGCCACCTCTTAAAAGCTGCTTCGTGAGGTTTTCACTCCTTTGTCACTCAAACGTTTATCAATCATCGTTTATGGTTCCTTATCACCGACTCTTGAGTCCCGGATATTGATTCCTGGTTTTTCTTGGTTCTTGTTTCTTGTTTCTTGTCTCTTTTATTTATCTTCCTTGTAGATATGAACCTTTCTTTTTCCATCCGAAGTAGCAAAACCCCGAAACATACCCGGAGTATTAAAAGTCATGGTAACATTTCCAAGGTGATCGATACCGATGACGCCACCATCACCACCCACATTTTTCAGGGTTTCATTAATCACCAGATTCGCAGCATCATTCAGGGAATAATTTCTGAACTCCATTAAAGCGGATATTTCATGGGCAACCGTATATCTGATAAAAAATTCCCCGTGGCCGGTTGCTGATATCGCACAGGTTTTGTTGTTGGCATATGTGCCTGCACCAATAATAGGCGAGTCCCCAATCCTTCCATATTGTTTGTTTGTCATCCCACCGGTGGAGGTTCCGGCAAACAGATTGCCCTCTTTATCCAGTGCCACGCAACCTACCGTACCAAATTTTTTGTTTTTCAGCGCTTTTTGTAATGATTTCCATCTTCTTTCCGTAAAGAAATAGGAACTGTCCACAATTTCCAACCCCTGTTCCCTTGCAAATTCCAGTGCGCCGTTTCCTGAAAGCATCACATGAACAGAGTTTTCCATAATTTTTCGGGCCAGAGAAATAGGGTTTTTTACATTTCTGACTCCGGCAACAGCTCCGGCTTCCAGATTTTCCCCATCCATCACAGCGGCATCCAGTTCATTGTATCCGTCATGGGTAAATACAGCACCCTTCCCGGCATTGAACAGGGGTGAATTTTCCATAATATTAATGGTTTGTTCAACGGCATCACGACTGCTTCCGCCGCTTTCCAGTATAGAATAACCTTTAGCCAGGGCTTCGGTTAGCTTTGTTTCAAACTCTTTCTCCATTTCCGGTGTCATATTTTCCTTTTTGATTACACCGGCTCCTCCGTGAATAACCAGACCGAATTTTGATTCCGGTTGTTTGCAGGCAGTTAAAGCAAAAACAAAACTGAGAATAAAAAATAAATTTTTGAACATAAGATACAAATTAATGGGGTTTGAATAACTGCGCTAAATTAGTAAAAATAATTATTCCGTAATATTTCAACTGCTTATAAATCTAAGATATAAATTACCCGAACAAAATAAAAAACCGGATCAGTCCGGCTTTTTATTTTATTTCATTTTAGATGGCATATCTTAATTTAGTGGTTTCAGGTCATATTTAATATGTCATCGAACCTGTGTTATTATGATGAGAAATCTGCTGGATTTCCATGATTTCTCAGTCATGCTTTTTTTGAAATGACAAATAGTAAGGGTACAATATATTTTACCTGACTACTAATAATCCAGGTGAACACTGCCATAACTGGTACTGACCGTCACTTTCGATTTGGTTTCCATATTTGTTCCCACAATCCCTTCATACGAGGAGGAGGTATTTCCTTTGATCCTGTTTAACCTGCCTTCAGAAGGAACTGATATACTGGCATACCTGGCTTCACCTTTCAGTTGATAAGAAGCTCCTGAGCTGATACCCAGTTTCACTCCCCCATAACTGTTTGTAATGCGTATTTCCTCAAAACCGGCAGGAATTCTTTCTACGCTTGTACCTGTATATTTGGTTTCGAGAATAAGTTTCTTCCCTACATACTCCAGTTTATAACCGGAATAAGATCCCTGGATTACAAAATTATCCGTTTTGCCGATTTTGTAATTGTCGTATTTTGACTCGGCCACAATGGAACTGGCTTCATCAACGGTTAGATTTGAGTACTTACTTTCAACCACCAGGGCCCTGCTTTTTTCAATTTTCATGGTGGAATACTTCATGTATATTTTAGCCCAGCGTACTTCTCCGATCTCAATTTTGTTTGAATATCCGAAAGTAAGAGAGGTCAGTGGTTTGGTATCCCCCCGTATGATCTTATTGGCCTGAAGGTTACCATATTTGATTTCAATTTCCGAATATCCGGTAAGTTCATCAATAAAGGTATCCCCGTACTTATTTGACAGGTTAATATCCAGGTCTTTTGGCATGGTTACCGTATAGTTTATGCGGAATTTTTTATTGTTCCCCCAGTTCGACCCGCGAATTTTATTTATCTTGTCGTTAATATAAGTAATCGCTTTTACCTCATTCCCGGAAGTGGAAAACTCAACATCAAGGTAACCAAGTATTTTCTCAGCAGTTTCCTGGCTGGGATGCTCAACAATGATCTTAACATCAATAATTACTTTTGGCTCTGAGCTGTTGCGGATATCTATTTTTCCGTACTTATTTCGTAACACAAGTACCGTATTATCATTCACATCAAACTCTTTGTGCAGATTCTTTGTTACTTCTTTTGCTGAAAGACCAAAGCTGCTGCTTATAAGTAACAGGGTGATGAACAGAATTTTAAATTTGATTGTTCTCATGGCTTATTTGTTTTTGGTTGGTTTGTATTTTTTTCAATCGTTCCAGCAGGTTATTCATAACTTCCACCTTTAAACGGTAATGTTCAATCATGGCATTTATGACCCGTTCGTCGTTGGGGTTGGTTTTTAAATCTTCTTTCATGCAGTTATAAATAGAATCCATTTCGGAAAGTTCTTTCAGGACTATCCTTTTCTGGGTACTGTCGGTAAACAAGTGGTCACTATTGATCTCATCGTACCTGATATTGATCTGTTGCTTGTAAAAATGTTCAACCTCTCTGTATTCCGGTGAAACATCTCCCAGAGAAATACCATTTTCCGAAGAATGCTGGAATACTTTTTCATAGGTCCAGAGGGAAGACAAAACCACAAGTACAGCGATGGCTGCAACTTTCAATAAGCGTGGAAAAAGAGAGACTTTTTTTCCGGAAGGCAATTGATCCAGTCTTTCCGAAAACCGGTCGAAGTGCCCTGCTAAAGGTTTGCTGTCAAAAGCTTCCTTGTTTTCTTTTATGTATTTTTCCAGTTCTGACATTTTATTTTTTTACTTTTCATTCGGTTTTAACAGTTTCAGTAAATATTGTTTTGCCCTGGTATATTGCGACCTTGAAGTGGAATTGCTGATGCCCAGTACTCCGGCAATTTCATCGTGGTCATATCCTTCAAAAAGGTACATGGAAAGTACGATTCGATATCCATCCGGTAATTTTTCCATGGCTTTCTTAATCGTTTCCACCTTATATTGAATTTCACTTTCATCTGTCTCAATTTCTTCCGTAAATTTGCTTGTTTCCTCGTTCAGTTCCGTAAGTTTTATTTTTTTCTTACGAATGGAATCCAGCGATTTATTTATTACGATCCGTTTTAACCACGACCCGAAACTAACCTTCCCTTCGTAAGTGCCAATCTTCTCAAAGGCAGTTAAAAATGCTTCCTGCATGATATCTTCCGCTTCAGCCGTATCCTTCACAATTCTGAGACTCGCGTTATACATACTTCTGTAATACAACTTGTAAAGCCGGAATTGTGCATCTTTATCACCCTGCCTGCAACCATCTATTATTTCCTGGTTCAGATTAATATAACTTTGCTCCGGATGACTCATTTTTCAATTTAAAGACGAATTAAAAATTAAACTGCTGCATAAGCCTGAAAATTTACACAGTAGTTTGCTTTTTTGATTGATTTATATGGCTAATGCGGGATAAATATATGCATTATGTTGCTGGAAAGATAAATCCGTATGAAGAATTTTGATTAAAAGACCGGGGATGTGATATATAACGTCTTCACAATAAAACAACTAATACAATCTCTTAGTCAATCACTTCCCTTGTTTTTAAATTTTGTTTCATTTAAACATTATCTTATAGTTAAACAGAGACGTGAAGCATTGACCCCATCACCCCATCACCCCATCACTCAGTCATATAGATTACCACGTGCAAGGGTTTACATGGTATTCCGGAAAATAATAATATTACGGTGCGCTGCACCTCAATTACATTATTTTTAATAATAATGCTTTTCATCCTAAATGCGGCAAAGACGCTGAATATTTGCAGTAAAACTTTGTGTTCCTTCGTGCTTTCGTAGTATTGCTTTCGCCACAGGCATTCCTTTGGAAGTGGTAAAGGGGAACTAATTTTAACCACAAGGGGCACCAGGGATATCACAAAGGATCCTCAAAGCTTAATAAGCTAAATAGTAATATATTATGTCCATCTATTTTATCTTTGAAACTTTCGTGATTTCTCATTCCAGTCATTTTAAATTTCAGTCATTTCAGGCATTTATCAATTATCATTATTATTTTGCTTATTTTGAATTTTAGTCATTTTAGGCATTTCCCAATTTCTCATATTAAGCATTTCTTAATTCCCCGATAATTCTATAAGAAATCTATCCACAAAAATCCATGCCTCTTTTAATTTTTCAAGTTCCTTTTTCCCCAAATTGGTAATCTTGTAATATTTCCTTGGCCGGTTTCCATTTGGCACCCATCTGGAAATGATCAATTTTTTCTCATTTAATCTTTTTAAAATCGGATAAAGACTACCATCTTTCCAACGGATCCTGCCTTCTGATAATTCTTCCACTTTCTTAATAAGGGCATATCCATATGTTTCATCCAGTGCCAGGATGGAAAGGATCAGCAGAACAAATGAGGCACTCATCAGCTCTTTTGTGATTTTATTTTTGTTCTCCATACAATTTCATTTTAATTGTTTTGAATTTTAGTCATTTACAATTTCTCCGATAATTTCTTACGAAGATTATCCATAAGGGTCCATTCCTCTTTTATTTTTTCAAGTTCCTTTTCCCCCAAACTAGTAATCTAATAATATTTCCTTGGCCTGTCCTCATCCACTACCCATTTGGGGATGATCATTTTTTTCGCACTTAATCTTTTTAAAACCGGGTAAATACTGCCTTCTTTCCAACGGAGCTTACCTTCTGATAATTCTTCCACTTTTTCAATAATGGCAAATCCATATGTTTCACCCAGTGCCAGGATGGAAAGGATTAGTGGAACGGATGAGGCACCCATCAGTTCTTTTGTGATTTTATTTTTTTTCTCCATACGATTTCATTTTAATTATTTTGAATTTTAGTCATTTTAAGTATTTTGAATTTTATCATTTATCATTTTCCTTATTTTAAATTTTAGTCATTTCCCAATTTAGTCATTTCTCACTCCCATAAACAAAGGCAAATAAACCAGTACTGCCAGTAAGGAGAAAATCAAACCACCCATAGCACCCACCGCAAAGGCAAACCAGAATACCTCTTTTTGTCCGCCCCAGATGAAAGGAAACAAACCCAGGATGGTGGAGAGGATCGTCAGGTAAACCGGAATGATCTTGTGATTGAATGCCTTTAAATACAGCTTCATGCTTTTTTTGATATTGTGTTCCCTGCAAAAATTATTGTAATCATTAATAATATACAAACCTGAATTCACCACAATCCCGGCCAACAAAATAAAAGAGGCAAACCCTCCCTGGTCAAAATTGAAATCGAAGAGATAAAAAGTCAGGAATACGCCAATATAAGCCAGGGGAATCATGCTGATAATGGCCAGCGGTTGTATCAGTGACTCCAAAAGGATACTGCATATGAAATATATGATCACAATCACCAGGAAAATCAGGTAGTATTGGCTTTTATCATCGCGTCTCCATCCCCACCAGGAACGACTCCGGGCTTTATAACCCAGTGGCAGCACGGCATTTAATTCCTCTATTTTCTTTTTTTGTACCCGCTGGGCAAAGGTGCCCGGACCGATAAAATCGTAAGCTACCGAGAGCTGGTATTGCTGGTTTTCCTTAAAAATCTCATTTCCTGTTTTCTTTTTTACCACACTGGCCAGCATTCCCAGTTTAAATATTTTGTTTTCAATAAAAACAGGTTCATTTTTTAGATCCCAGACATTAAAAGTTTCCGACTGGTCAGATAAAAGAACCACAGGTTGAGCTTCCCCGTGATTATATACCCGATTCAGCGTACGCTTATACACCCTGTCCTGCAGGTAGTTGTAAAACTGATACAGGGTAACTTCATTCAGGCCCAATTGCTCCCGGTTAAAGTCGAGATAATACTCATGAAGAATCTTCGAACTGTAGAAATCAGTGCCTCCGATGATGTCCACTTCCTGCACCCTGCTTAATTTCAGCAGTTCTTTTTTTAACTGGTTTGCATAAGTGTAAAGCTGATCATAATTGTATCCTTCCAGAATGATCTGACTGTTTTTATAACCGGAATACAGGGCATTGCTGAATCCCCTCCCGATACCATAAATACTCCAGTCAAGGCCACCCACATTGTTTGCCTTAGAGATCAGAGCCCCTTTCAGGAAATAGGGAAAAGAACCGTTTTCCTCCTCAGGTTTAAAATAGATGGTGATTCTTCCGCTCCGGTAGTTGTTAATAGATGTCTCATACATTTGCACTTCATCATATTTGTTGATGAAGTTTTCCATCTTTTGTACCGCTTCATTCAGTTGCTGAACGGTTGAACCCTCCGGCATTCCTCCTGTAACATACAATATTGTTCGCTGCGGACTGGAATAGAAGGAACTTTCATATACATTCTCGGTAAATAACCGAAGCGCTCCGCCCAGCACCTTATCTGTTACGGGACGCAGGGTTTGCTGGTAAAAAGAGCTGCCAATGGTTTTATTATAAAGAGCTGCCCAGGCAGTTTCCTCAACAGGTTTCTGCTGCCTTCCAAACGGATCTTCCTCTCCGATTTTTTCAGGCAGCATATATACAGGAAGTCCGAACCCCAGTATCAGCAAAAGGATAAACGCCCAGCGAATCCGATAGAGTTTATGGATAAACCATGAATAATACCGGGTAAATCCAACTACCCTTCGCTTTCCGCGGAAAAACCTTTTACTTTTCCGGTTTGCCAATGGCAGTTTATCCATCAGGGCAGGAATAAAAAACAAGGCAATCAAAAGAGAAACAAAAAGGTTCACAATAATGACCTCGGCAAAATCTATCAGATTGATCTTTTGTGCATCGGAAAGAAAAAAAAGGATGCTCAACGCTCCCACGGTTGTGAGGGTAGCCGCAAGAATAGCCAGAAAGACCTTTTTATTGCCCTGATGACGCAAATGGTCTATCATTACGATACTGTTATCGATAATGATCCCGAAAGAAACGGTGATACCGGCCAGGGAATAAAGATGGATTTCAATTTTTAAGAGATAGTAAAAGGTAGCGGCGATTACCAGATTGGCTATCAGACTGATTATTATAAGGACCAGATATCTGAACTGCCTGCTGATGAGCAATACAAAGATCATCAGAATAAGCATGGAAAAAATAGTACGCAGAATCACCTTATGAATCTCAGCGGAAACAAATTTTGTCTGGTCGTAGGAGAGGAGGATGGAATAACCTACCGGAAGTGTTTTTTTTAGTTTTTCAACCTGCTCTTTCACATTCTGAGCTACTTTAATATTGTTTACACCTTCTTCCGGGTAAAAAACCATATTAATGGTATTCATCCCGTTTATTCTGAAGTAGGAGGATGGGGGCTGTTCCCTGTATTTTACCTTTACCACATCTTCGAGATAGATCAATCTTCCGTTTGATTTTTTAATGGGAATACGGTCCCAGGTTAATTCCGGGGGAATATCATTCTGAAGTACGATCCGTATGGTCTTTGTCCGCTCGCTTCCTGGAATCTGAAAAGAGCCCATTCCTATTATGTTCCTCCGGAAATAGGAATTAATTGCTCCGGCAATGTCATTTGCCGTAATTCCCAGGGAATAGATCTGTTCCACATCAAAACGCAATTCCCACTCAAAAGGGGTAGCTCCGTAAACATTTACATCATTGAGCCCTTTAATCCTGGAAAGTTTCGGGAGAAGGTGGTCAGCGGCATATTTCTGAATATAATACGGACTGGCAGGTGCATTCAGGTTGTAGGTGAGTATGGGACGGACATACCGGCCTCCTGTATTCAGGGATATGTACGGGTAAGAAACCTGTTCCGGCAGTTCGGGGTAGGTCCGGCGGATCATGGTGGCAACCTCAAAACGGACGGCATCAAGATTTACCTGTTTTTTGAATTCTATGGTAATGTTGCCTTTTTCCTTTTTTGATTCGGAAGTAATATTGCGGATACCGGAAATAGTGCTTAGCATTCCCTCCAGCGGAGAGGTTACCTGTTCTTCCACCACACGTGCGGATGCATTTGGCCAGGAATAATTCACCGTTATCCGGGGTAAAGCCCGTGAAGGTTCCAGTTTCAGGTCAAGAAGCGGAAGTACGCTGAATCCAATCAGTACCAGCGCAGCAAAAACCACCATCACAGAAAAGGATGAAAAACCGCGGTTGTATTTTTTTTTGTTTAACAATTATTGTTTTCGTTTTAAATGAAAAAATGTATTTGGGGTTATCGTTGAGACGCCATGCATGGCGTCTTTACCATACCTTCCGTTATAACCCAAACCATTACCAATAATAATTTCCCATATATAAAATCATTAATTCATTATTTTATATTTATTTATTTCCTGTAAAAAATTTGTCCTTATGCCATTTCCCGGGATTTTTAATTATATATTTTTTTACCCTCGCAAAATCTTTTTCATTACGAATTATCCGGTCGTAATAACGTTCCTGCCATTCAAAATCAATATGGTGTTTTTTTGCATAAACGGTAACGGATGATTTAAATCCGCGTATTATGGATCCAATGTTTTTTATTTGGGGTCCGAATTGGTTCATCGGTTTATTTGGGGTTGGGGGTTGGTTTGTTGTTGGATTTTGGTTTGTCGTTGGATTTTGGTTTGTCGTTGGATTTTGATTTGTCGTTGGATTTTGATTTGTCGTAGAGACGCCATGCATGGCGTCTCTACCAACCCCACCAACCCCACCAACCCCACCATTCCCACCGTTCATGCCATCACCAACCCCACCATCCATACCATGGCCATACATTGCATCAATATAACGGCGACGGTTTTCCGTGTTGTATTTGTTTTTACCGATGATGATAATACCATGGAAATGATTTGGCATAACAACAAATTCATCCAAAACAATATTCATATCTGGCCGTATTTCGGGGGTTCGTAACCATTCTTGTTCTGCAATTTTTCCAATTTCGGATAATTGTTGTGTCCCGTTATCTGATATATGACCAAAATAATGTTCATGACCCAGGGTACAAATGGTTATAAAATATGCCGCATTCGAACCATAATCCCATTTTTGTACCCGTGCAGATGGTATCCGGTATTGGTTATTGAATTTTGACATATTATTCTTTATTATTCTTTATTGGTGATTACCGTCAAATGGTGTTGTTATTCCAATTTGCATTCATTTTGAATTTTTCATTTCCTAGTTTTAAATTTTAGGCATTTCCTTTCCCTTTTCAATCAAATAATATAATAAAGGTACAAAATACAGGCTTACAAAAGTCCCCAACCCCAAACCGCCAATCACTGCCAGTGCAAGGGGGCGTTGCAAATCTGCTCCGAGGCCTTTGGAAAACAGAAAGGGTATCAACGCCAGAATGGTGGTCAGGCTGGTCATAAGGATTGGCTTAAGCCGGCGTTTTCCACCCTCGGCAATGGCATGAATAAGGGAATACCCCCGGGCACGTAAATGATTGATGGTGTCTATTTTCAGGATCGAATCATTGATCACAATTCCTCCCATCACAATTATCCCGATCATTGACATCAGATTAATGCCCTCCTTAAAGATGGCCAGCATCAGCAATACCCCGGCAAAATCTATAGGGATCTCTGCCAGCAGAATAAATGGCAGCTTTAAGGATTCGAATTGAGCCGCCAGTATAAAATACAGCAGCAACAGCGAGATAGATAAAATAACTGCGAGTTGCTTCATCATTTTTCGGTTGGAGAAGATGCTGCCCGTAAAATCCGCTTCAAAATGTCCTTCTTTGCGTAAAACTTCCCGTACCTTATTCTGAACCTGCTCCACGTTCCCTGAACGGATATTAAAAAATACAGGATAATAAACTCCGCCTTCGCCGGCCAGAATGGTTTTCATATCCCAGGCATTGCTTTGGGTCAGAAGACTCCGCAGTGGGATAAGATCCCCGTCCTTATTGGGAACAGTAGTCCTTGCAAGTATGGTATTGATTAATGTTGGTTCGGCACCCAGTACTACAGGAACATAACTCCTGTTTTGTGTGATCAGCAATATCTGATTGCTGCTGAAAGCACTTTTCAGTGCACTGTAAACCACATCGAAGGTAACATCGTAGGTCAGAAGCTTTACCGGATCGGTTTTCAATACCAGCTGATTTTTCCAGGGGATGGCCGGAATATGTTGTTGCGGAAAAGCATCTCTGAGATATTCTAGCGTTTGCTGAAGAAAACGGTTGGTTTCCGGACCAAAATCTCCCATGGCCCTCAAACGGATAACCAAGGGTGGTTCTTCACCGGAAAATAAAAGTGTAAAGACATTCTCAGCCTCCCGGAACTGATATGTGGCTTTGGGGTATTGTGTTTGAAGAAACATCCCCGTGTTTTCCTGCACCTTACTTAAAGCAACCGGGTTTATGGCTTTCAGGTAGATCATAGCTTCCGAAGCCGATTCACCACCACTGTAATCCAGCAGGAACTGTTGTTCCCCAATCAGACAGGTGTTTTGTTTGATATCTCCTCCCAGTGAATTTACCATTTTCTGTATCCTCCGGTTGTTTTCTTCCAGGTTTACCGGCTCATTCCAGTCGATATGAACCATCACCTCATCGCGGGTTATGGGGGGTAATTTGGATTTGTGCATATCGTAAAAAAAGATTCCTCCCGCAATCAGCAACAGCACCACAATGCCCCAAATAACAGGCTGATGGCGCATCACATAACGGAACCCCGTTTCATATAGCTCACCGTAATCCGCCCATTTCAGACGTTTAAACAACTTCCCGCTTTCCATGTCCGGATTTTTCAGATACATCAGCCGGTAATAAACGGGTAGCAGCGTAATGGATACCACCAGTGAAATGAACATGCCGATCGCCACGGCCATGGCCTGATCATAAAATAAGGCACCGCCCATGCCGCTGAGAAAAATCAGAGGTATGAAAATGGCACAAGTGGTAAGTACGGAGCTTAACATAGGCCGGATCACCTCATTGGTAGCAGTAACACAGGATTCATCCAGCCGGTGGCCCCGTTCACGGTATTGGGTGATATTGTCTATCACAATAATGGAATTATCAATCATCATACCCATACCAAGGATTAGGCCGGAGAGGGAGATGATGTTGATGGACAGGCCGATTAGAAAGAATAGCAACAAGCTGATAACCAGGCTCACAGGAATGGTGATGCCAACCAGGAAAGGAGATTTATAATCCTTCAGGAAGAAAAACATGATGGCAAAAGCCAGGATGGCCCCGTAAAGAAGGCTTTGCCCCAGGTTGGAAAGGGAATAATCGAGCAGTCTGGTCTGATCGCGATTGATATGGAACACCAGGTCAGGGTAGTCTTTGCGGAAGTTATCCACCAGGGAGTACAGTTCCTTTTTCAGGTCGAACATCCGGGCATCGGATTGTTTTATAATTGCCATGGTAATGGCCAGGCTGCCACCGGATGTAACCAGGCCTTTGCGTTTTTGAATCTCATCGTTTACACTCACCAGTTCCTTCATTTGCAGCAAACGTCCTTCCACCTTCAGGTAGATGTTTTCAATGTCACGCTTTGTTTTCAGAGTGGATGAAAACCGGATGTTATACTGATATTGCCCGTTATGAATAAGAAGATTTCCCAGGCGAATGTCATTTTTGCGGATGGCCTCCTCAAGGGTATTCAGGGAAATTCCCATTGCCTCCATTTTTTGTTTGTCGGGGATAATCAGCAATTCAGGATATACACGGCCGCTAATGTCCACCATTGCTACTTCGGGTAATTGCTCAATCCGTTTACCAATTACATTGGCAGCAAAACTGCTTAATGATGCGAACTGAGAAGATATTGGATTGAATTTGCCGGTTTCCGCAAACTTTGCCGAATCCGTCTTTAAACTGATATTCAAATAAAAAACAGGAATATCGGTGGCACTGGCCTTTATCACCTTTGGGCGGGTAAGGTCACGGGGCAGGTTACCCATGGCCCGGTCAATTTTTTCGTTTACTTCAATAAATGCGAAATCAATGTCTGCCCCATAATCAAAATCCAGATAGATCAGGGCAGTTCCGTCACGGGTTTCGCTGTTTAAACCCGACAGGTGCGATACCTGCATCAGCTGGTTTCTGAGGCTGCGGACTACGGTATTTTCCAGTTCCCGGGCAGACAAACCGTTCCCGCTCACCTGTACCGTAATCTGCGGAATATCTATCGACGGCATCAAAGATACCGGAATACGTAAAGATGCAACCAGTCCCAATACCAAAATGGCAATAAAGGTCATTGTGACGGCAATGGGGCGTTTTATTAAAAATTTTACCATGGGTTTTTAATGGTTTCTATGGTTTCTATGGTTCCTATGGTTCCTATTGTTTCTATGGTTTAAATTTGTTACCCTTAAATTCTGACCTGGACAGATGGGTCATCAGATTATTTATTTTTCTTCCCAAAACGGTTGTTTTTTCTTTATTATCATCCAGTTCGTTTTGTGTGATGTATTTTCTGTCAAAAGCCCGGTACAGCTGAGACCTGGTTTCTCCACATGAACCTTTTGAAATGGATAAAAAATTACGGAACTCTTTATTCCCACCGCGTTCAAATCCTTCGGCAATATTATCCATAGCTGAACCGCTGGATCTTCTGATCTGATCTTTTAAACTGAAGTCTTTCGAAAATTCTGATTTCAATGTTAATTCGAAAATGTCAATGCACAATTGCCTGGCAAGTTGCCATATCTCTAAATCCTCAAACCTTTTTATCGTAGCCATTTTATTCTTTTTTTATGTATTCATTCAACAATTCCAGAAACAATAGAAACTATTAGAAACTCAGGAACAATAGAAACTATCAGTAACAGATAACAATTAACAATTTGTCAATGCCAGAATAACGCTGACCGTTTTTAAATCAATAAAAATCATCTTTTATCCAATTCTTAGGATTATTAATTATGGATTGCTTAATCCTTGAAAAATCTCTTTCATTTCGGATTATCCGGTCGTAAAAACGTTTCTGCCATTCAAAATCAATATGGTGTTTCCGTGCATAAACGGTAACGGATGATTTAAATCCGCGGATTATGGATTCAATATTTATTATTTGGGACCCGAATTGGTTCATGGGTTTATTTGGGTTCCACGGTGGGGTTTGGTTTGACGTTTTATTTGGTGTTATCGTTGTATTGGATGTTATCGTTGTATTGGATGTTGTCGTTATGTTGGATGTTGTTGTTATTTTGGATGTTGACGTTGGATTTTGGTTTGACGTTGGATTTTGGTTTGTCGTAGAGACGCCATGCATGGCGTCTCTACCATTCCCACCATCCATGCCATCACCAATCCCACCATCCATGCCATCACCAATCCCACCGTCCATGCCATCACCAATCCCACCGTCCATGCCATCACCATTCCCACCGTCCATGCCGTCACCAATCCCACCGTCCATGCCATCACCATTCCCACCGTCCATGCCGTCACCAATCCCACCATCCATGCCGTCACCATTCCCACCATCCATGCCGTCACCATTCCCACCGTCCATGTCATCACCAACCCCACCATCCACGCCATGGCCATACATTGCATCAATATAACGGCGACGGTTTTCCATGTTGTATATGTTTTTGAATGTTGACATATTATTCTTTATTATTGATCGCCGTTAAATGGTGTTGTTATTCCAATTTATATTCATTTCCAATTTTTCATTTTAATTATTTATCATTTTAGGCATTTTGAATTTCATTCATTTTAGGCATTTCATTTAATCTCCACCTTACTCTCATGTGCCAGGTTCAGGTTTCCGGAAATAATAACCGTATCACCGGGTTCAAGGGTAGCACCGCGTTCTGTATTGGCTGTTACTGCGTATGAATCACTGTTCTCCAAATCTATATTTACGTAGGTCCAGAAGGCAATACCGCTTTTGTAAACAAAAAGTACTTCCTGATTTTGCCGTAATAATACGGCTGACTTTGGCACGACCAACTTGTCAGATACCTGATTTTCTATCAGTACCTTAACATTCATTCCGTCCATAAGGGAACCTGTGTTCTCAACCCGGGCTTTTACCTTTACCAGTCCGTTTTCCTCAACCATGGGGTTGATCTCCGAAATTTTACCGTTCACGGGCTCATCCAGTGAAAAAGGAATGATCTTGATTTCCTTTCCCAACTCTATTTCCATTAATTCGGTTTCCATAACCGAGAATTCCACGTTAAAGAATTTATCATTTATAAGTGTGCAAAAATCTTCACCCGGACTCACCATTTCATAAGCTGTGTACTTCAGATTGGCTATTTTCCCGTCAAAAGGGGCATACATGGTAGTGGCTTTGTATTCATATTCGGCAGTGAGCAATTGACTTTCGGCATCAAGAATTCCCGTACGTATTTTAGCTGTATTCAGTATTTCATCGGGTATTTCATCGTAATTATTCGTTTTATAGCCTCTCATCATTAAAAAATCCTTCATTTCCACTTCGGCTTTTTGCTTTTGGAGGCGTGCTTTTTCCAGTTGTTGTTTTTGTCCGAATTGCGCAAGACGGGCGATAACCTGACCTTTTTTTACCCAGTCGCCGTTTTTAACCGGAAGATATTCCAGCTCTGCGCCGGTTCGAAACTTCAGACTGCTGTGTTTCAGAGCCTCCAGTTTCCCGTTGCTCACCAGTTCTTTTTTAAAGATGGTGGGTTGCAATACCATTACATCCACCGGGTTTCGTTCAACAAGATGGGCTTGTTTGGCTATGGCCTCTTCATCAATTTTTTGTTTGGGCTTACATCCTGCTGCAAGAATCAGGATGACAAAGATCAGATGTTTTATTTTCACGTGTTTAAAATTAGGTTTGTTTTTTTATGGATGAATATATTAATTATTTCTCTTTTTTCTATATTTTTTTCAGTAATTATAAATTATTCAAATCCTAATTGGTAAAATCAAAAATATTTGCTATATTTACATAGTTATAGGGGAGCTACCAGAACTGGGATCTAAGTGCATATAGGAACAGTTTTATGTGAGGTTTCCCTTTCATTTTTATTAATGGTTTCTAAAGGTTTCTAAAGGTTTCTATTGTTCCTGAGTTTCTATTGTCTTGAAACAGTGGTGCAATCAAAGATTTCGACTGTTTCGGGATGCCTGTTATTTCATAAAATTAAGCAATATCTTTCAGTTAAGCAGAGACGCGATGCATCGCGTCTTTACTACAATCTGGCAACTTCTCTCAGTCACCCCATCACTCCGTCCCTCCCTCACTCATTCCCTCATTTTCGCATTTAAACAAACCCTCATCGTATCTTCCT
>JANTGF010000018.1 GCA_024763075.1 Bacteroidales bacterium
GTAATATTGAAATCAATAAATAAACCGGCTTCAACCGGATAAATCTGATTTCTTGAAAGCCGGTAAATGGCATTCGGATGTGCACGCTCACCATTTGTAAGTGTATCACCCATAATAGCATTAAACAAGGTAGGATTACCGTCATTATCGATCCCCTTTTCAATAAGGATCACATCCTGTGCTGAAAGCAACTGGGAAGCAGTTACCACAAACACAAAAAAAATGAGTTTAGAAACAAAATTTAAAGTAAATTTTTTCATAGTAAATTATTTTAAATGTTTATAAAGGTTAAAGAACTTATTTGTTAAGAATCATTTTTTTTGTTTCTATTTTCATATTATTAACCTCCAATTTCACCACATAAGTTCCACTGGGTAGTTTACCTCCCTTTTCCCCTGTTCCATTCCACTGAGTGGCGTATTTCCCGGCAGCTTTGTTCGTGTCGCTTAATATTACGGCAACTTCTTGCCCTGCCAGGTTAATCACAGAAAGTTTAACTTCAGCACTTTTATCCAATTCATATTGTATGGTGGTAATATCCGTAAATGGATTAGGATAGATCTGCAAAGAATTTCTTCCGGCATTTTCATCAATAATACCTGTTGCACCTGTAAAAACAGCTATGATATTCATATTGGAATCAATGGTTATGGTAACCGGATTTTCAGTTCCGGACAGATCTACTTCCCACCGCAGAAAGCTCTCCTGCCAGTCAGGAACTGCAGTTATTTTCACCTCCGTACCTTCATCATAATAACCGTTTGCAGAAGATAATACATTTCCCTTTCCAAGGGTGGTAGTAGTTAACTTATACGGATCCGTTAGCTTAACTATGTAGGCATTAACCACGTCTTCGTTATCCCATGCACTATTAAACATTAACAAAGTCCCCTCCGGATTCGGAACACCATAGGCACTTGTTTCATTTGACTGCCCTGTGTTATGTGGGTGAACGACTCTTCTAACATTAGTACCTTCACGATCAAGTTTTACAGCACAGATTTCATACCCCTGTGCATTACCATTTGCACCTATATCATTCGGGTCATCATTAATCGACAAATAAACCCAACCCGGTTGTTTGTAGTTTGCACTGGCATTCAGGTGTCCGCAGGCATAAGAATCGGGACCTAATAAATCAATAATCTCCCCTGTACTGAGAATCTCATATTTTGCCGGACAAATTGAAACATAAACTTCATTGCTATCGGTATCAATTGCAAAATCGGCATGACCATGATTTGCCAGTTTACGGATATAGTTTAACTTATCGTCAAAGAGATGCTCATGATACTCTCCGCCAAGGATAATATAATCACCGTTTGGTGATATACCAACATTCATTCTGGCATTTGGGTCACCGTCATCCTGTCTTACCGTAAAAAGATCAGTATGAGCATAAGCATCTTCCATGAATGCATGTCTTTCGCCAGTCTGGATATCAATAACTGCTATTCTTTTACCGCCTCTGGTAACATCGCTAAGAACAACATACTGATCGTCACCCGAAACAGATTGCTTGTTATCCATATAAAGTTTGCCATTATCGTTGGAGGTAAATCCATCCTCCGCTTCCAGGTCCCTGATCAATTTAATATCTTTTGTTACAACATTTAAGGATACAAATTTCAGGTTCATGGTTCCATAGATAATATCCGGATCAACTTTAGACCAAATCGGGTTTCTAAATGACTGGTTACCGGCCAGCTGCCATAAAGTACCAAAAAGTGTTCCATCTTCAGTATTGCGAATATCGCCGGAATTAAGCAGGAATTTATCTGAGTTCCGGTTAAAAACAGGACGAAGAGAGTAGTACCCTCTGTCTCCGTCTTTTGTAACCCGCCTGAAACGAGTATTAAACACTGAGTCGACAACCTCTTCCATATAAGCAGGCAAAGATTGAGGAGCCGGATCCAATGGGCCTTCCCAGGTAGTAACAGGTATATAATTCTGAGCCTTTACTACACCCATTCCTAAAACTATATTAAGTATAAATAATCTTATAAGAATTGAAATAAATGTTTTCATGTGTTTAAAATTTTTAGTTACCCGGTTACAAATTATCAAAATATTTAAGAACAGATGTAACCACTCCGTTCTCTCATGAACTTGTTTTAATCATTTTCATGTGTGAACTTTTGATTAAAAAAGTTCATGTTCGGTTCATTTTAGTTTTGTTTAATTTGTATTATTCTCTGTTTATAGTCAATTTGTTTACTCTTTTTCAGCAACAGTTCCATCAATCCATTCGTTCAATTATCAGTATCAATAATTTCATTCGGTACAGGCCAAACACCATTGCTAAATAAATACAATCGTTCTCCATATTGATTTCCTTTATAAAGATCGCTTTCACCAACATGTCCGGTTACTTTAAAGGAATACATTCCTGGTTCACACCGTTTGCCACTATCATCCCTGCCATTCCAGTACCACCAGTAGGAGCCCAGAGGCATCAATTCATCTTTGAGTAAGCGAACAAGTTTTCCGGCCTTCTTACCAAATGCCTTATATATTTCTACTTTAATATGCATCAGGGTATCCGGGTTGTTTTTTACATTCCTGTAAAACAAAGGCTTGGTCCATGTTGCTGTATGATTTCCACCAACACGATAAAAAACCCAGGTCCCGTAATCTTCAGTTGCAGGCTCATAAAAATCATATTTTGATTGATCGTCGTAAGTATAGGTTATTTCGGCCTCTCCTCCATTCATATTCCCGGATGAAAAATGTATTTTGTTAGGTCCGTATTTTAATACCGGAATACTGTATTTATTGATCTGAACTTCTGTAGAGATTGAAGCTGATTTTAAACCTGCATTCTCCCCATTGAACTCAAATTTCACCCAATATGTCATTCTTCCCTCAATACCTGTAACTTCACTTTCAAAAACAGAACTCTCCCTTAAAGGAATCCATTTTAAGCTCTTATTATACGAGGTATCTTTAACCCTCTCTGTAACAGCAAAGTAAACCTTTCCATCCTTAAAAAAATCAGCAGTAATTTCAGCACCGACCATACCCCATGTTGATTTCGAGGCAAAGACAATGCTGGCAGGTTTATTTTCATTTTTTGCAATCAATCCTTTTTTTGTCCATTTTATATTTGTTTCTTCCACCACGAACTTTTTATGCAAATCCGTTGTGAAGTCCGGCTTATAAGTAAAAACCGCACTGGCGTAATCGCAGGGATTTCTATAATCTACCGGATTCTGAATATTATATTTTGACCTGTTGTAGTTTCGGCTAACCTGATCGGTACGGCCACGCATGTCATAATACATTGTAAATTCCTCACCGGGTTTCAGTTTAAAATTGTAATTCCATTGTGTACCTTCTTCCTTATTTACAATATAGTATTGTTTACCTGAAGCCTCTTTGCTGTAATCATCCCAGATATCCCAACCGGTCATAGGCTTTATTCGTTTTATCAATTCTCCTCCGTCCTTTATTAGGTCTTTCCAAAACGGTATGATCGTTTTATTATCATAATCAAAATAAACCCACCTGATTTCAGGACTGGCATCAAAATTATGCCATGCTCCCTCAAACCAAGCTTCACCTGTTTGATGTTCATGCATTTGAACGCGCCTCCCATACATGGATCCAACCGGAGGTATTCTCCATAAAATACTATTCAGCACATGAACTGCATCACCACACATACTGCCACCGTATTGATTTAAAACATGTAAAGGATTCCCAAAGAAACTATCGTAATCAAAACCCGGATACTTCGTATCCTTCGTTTCATACCTATCGTAGTGATATGAAAACCACTGATGAAGGCGGAAAAATTTCTCCAGTTCTGTTTCGGCTCCTTCAGTGATTTTCGCAGCCAGCTTATCCATATCCCTGAAATCATATCCTTCCGGCCCTAACAGGTATGGTGATTGAATAAGTTTATCACTTACATTCCGGATGCTTACCGACAATGTGTGTAGATTTTTCGATTGAACCTGAATAATTTCATCCTGATCTTCGGATGTTACCCTGAAACTATATAAAAGCTTATGCCTGGGCGCTGGGTTCGGATACCTGAAAATAAGGGAATCATTTACTGCTTCTATTGTGTAGTGGCTGCTGGTAACCGTTTGGCCTGTCATTGTAAAAAATGTTAAAGCATTCAATAACATTCCAAAGGCCATTTGCATTGATCTCTTCATAACAATATTTTTTATTTTTAACAATTCTTTCACAAAGACCATATATTTCTTTAAACACAAAAAACCATACCAGAATTTAATACTGGGATTTACATCCCAAAAATTACCTGTTGAGTATTAACTTATTTGTAACTACATTATTGCTATCTACCTCCAGTTTAACCACATAAGTCCCATTGGGCAGTTTACCACCCTTTTTACTGTCGCCACTCCATTGAATCTCATATGTTCCGGCCATCTTATTCTGTTCACTGACAATTACAGCAACTTCTTTACCTGCCAGATCAAACACCGAAAGTTTAGCTTTTACACTTTTAACCAATTCATATTGTATGGTAGTAACATCCGTAAATGGATTAGGATAGATCTGTAAAGAGTTTCCTCCGGCATTTTTATCAAAAATTCCTGTTGCACCTGTAAAAACTGCCACTATATTTATATTGGAGTCAACGGTTATTGTAACCGGATTCTCAGTCCCTGACAGATCTCCCTCCCACCTCAGGAAGCTTTCCTGCCAGTCAGGGAATGCAGTTATCTTAACCACCTCTCCTTCATAATAATCTCCATTTGCTGCGGATGACACGTGTCCGTTTCCATCGGTTTCAGTAACCAGTGAATAAACAGGCAAATTTTTAAAAATTGCCGTAACATTCATATCACTATTCATAACAACGCTAACCGATTGAGTATCTGCTCCCGACAAATCACCTCCCCAACTGTCAAATTCATACCCCCGGTCAGGTGTAGCAGTAAACTGAACGGTTGTTCCTTTACAAAAAGAACCGGCAGGCGGATTCACCTGTCCATTTTCACTACTGGATGTTAGGTTTACCTTATCCATACATTCATTGGCATTTACACCATACTCCAAAACAGGGGCACCCACTTCAGATGCTCCGATATCGGGTGCGGTTCCTTCAAATTTTTCGATAAAATTTGGTACCACAACTCCATCATCATGTCCTGGTGTGCCATTTAAAAGACTATAATCACCTGTCATGGTAGTTCTATCAAAACCTACTCCTGCATAACTTGGAGAACCACTGATTCCATTTGCTTCGTATCCATCCGGGACATTTGCGCTAAACAAGTCGTAATCAAAATCACAAAATCCTTTGGGGGTATAGGTGCCAATAGAATTCCTGCAATCACTTCTAACATGCAAAATGTTATTACGTGTAATAAAGTTTTCCATTGAAAGATTAAGATTTTCTTTGGTTGCCAATCCCCCGGCGCCATGGTCGTCAGGCTGTAAAATAGTGTTGTTAAAAAGATATTTAAATCCTCCTTCAAAATACTCTTGTTTAAAAAATGGTTGATAAGGTCCATATTTACTACCTTCAGGAGTGAAAGTTCTACCGGAAACATTCCGCCAGGCGTAAATTGGTCCCAGCCTTGTTGATGCTGCAGCAATAGGCAGATAACCCTCTTCCACATAGTTACCCCAGATACGAACATTTCTGCCTCCCCCTTCGGTTTCAATGGGTTCATCCCAGCAATTGGCCAGATAGTTTCCATAAATATCTGAATCCGGGCCGGGGAAACCTGTCCAGTCCTGATTACAACCATAACCAATAATATCATTGTAGTAATGGTCGGCATCACTCCAAACTTCATTGTAACGTATAACATGATTTCCGGCAGAATTCAGGAACATAACTGCCTGAGGGCCTATTGGGTGATAATTCACCGGGTCTCCCCTGCCTTCAGCCCAGCTGTTTGCATCACTCCGCGGATGATGTATTTTATTTCTTTGAACAACGATACGGGCAAGGTCAGATTTAAACACACCACAATCATATGATCCATACCGCGTTGCCTGGATTGCCCCCTGTTGAGTTCCAAATCCATCATCCATAATTTCTCCCCAGTTGGATATATCACAATTCTCAATCACTATATCATGAATATCATCCGCCAGAAAAATACCATATTTTTTGCCTCCTGTTAGCACATAGTTTCGTATAATAATATAACTGGCCTGAATGAATATGCAGGCATCATCATTATTGTTTACATCAATCGTATCACCTTGTCCGTCGTAAAGAATATAACCGTCCTTTGTGCCTGAATCCGAATTATAAAGTGTTAATTGCTCTTCTAGTTTTCCCGGATAAATTGTTCTTCCTACCGGAAAATTTTCAGGCCAGGTTTTCTCAGTATAGGTAACTTTAGTTGAAGTTCCCTCCAATGCCAGTTCAATTTCATATTCGGTATCCGGAGTAAGATTTACGATACTGCCCCTGTAATCTCCACCATCATAATCAGAATTTTGCGGATTGTACTTCATATTCAATCCCGTTTTCCACTCTGAAGCACCCTTCTCTCTGAATGTCACCAAAACATCTTTATCATAAGAGCCTCCTTCAGGTGACCAATAAAGACTAATACATTCAAAAGTAGATACAGTTGTTTCTGTTTGTTGAGCTTCTGCATTAAATGTTGCAATGGCTGCCAACACTATCATAATTGCAATGAGTTTTTTCATCTTTACTTCATTTTAAAATTACTTATCAGGTTTTAAATTACTTCTGTGATATTTTTTCCTCCAACCTCCTGATAAAATACTAGTTTACTTATTTTTTATGCATCTTACCGAATAACCATAAGCCCTTTTACCAAGATAATACCGTTCAAGAACAGAACTGTTACTACTTGCGTAAATGAACCATCCAAAGTCATCGAAACTTATATCAGCACTCCACCAAACAGCCCGTCCCCCTTTAAGATTGTATGAATTATTATAATTGTAAACATACCCATCAGGAACAGCGGAAAAGTCATAAGCATCAATTCCGTTGCCATCCTCATTCCAGCCTGTTTTGCTTTTGAGGGCCATTCCAACTTTTTCAAAGTACCCGTCTTCTGCAATAAACTCCTTTAGTTCAGCCCATTCTTTATCGGAAGGTAAATGCCATCCATCCGGACAAACTTCCTTTGCAGTTGCCCAGTTATAGAAAAAGACTGAATCCTTCGTAATATCATTATAGAAGACCCAGGAACCGGTATCAGTCTTAAAAGCCAGGTTTTCAGCCATCCATGTCTGATTGCCAATTTCTACCCATTCATATGTTTTCTGATCTCTGTCATCGGTAAATATTCCACTTATAATTGCATTTTCATTTTTTCTCCCGGGTAATAATGATTTTAGTGAAATCTTAACATTTTTATCCAAAATAACTCTTCTCTGAAGCGCCCTTAGATCCAATCCGGAGAAACTAATGTCTGTCGTCCCGTTCCCCTTCAATTGCAGTAAAGTTGCCTGCTTATCCTTTGTAGAACAGCTGTCAAAAGCAACAGATTTACAATTATCAAGTACAAATGCAGGGGTTTCAGAAGATTTTATTGAAACTTTTTGAAGTTTAATATTTTTTGCATGGGTTGCATTAAAACCTGTTTTCGCATTCATTTCAACGTTTTCAATATTTATACTATCAACGTATTTTTCAGGTAAACCAATAATAATAATTGCATCACGGGCTCTATTACAGGTAATATTTTTAATATTTAAATTACCAAAATACGGAGGTTTTTCAGATCTGCTTGAACCTGAAGATGCACCGTAAAACATGCTGATATGTATTGCCTCATTGATTATATTTTTCATTTCTATATCCTGAATCCATATATCTTTTATGTAACCCCCTCTGCCCCGCTTCGATTTAAACCGTATGCCCATCAGCGTACCATTATAAACACAGTTCCGCACCAGAACATTCTTTATACCACCGGACATTTCACTTCCAAATACAATCCCCCCATGGGCAAATTCGATATGACAATTTTCAATAATCACATTCTCCGTGGGTTTATTAACGCGCCAGCCATCTTCATTTACTCCCGACTTTATACAAACGCCATCGTCACCTACCTGAGCATATATTCCTGTCATATATATTTCTGATGATGAGTCCAGATTAATACCATCCGTATTTGGGCCATTATGAGGGTTAAGTAACCGAATATTTCTGACTACCACATTCTTACAATATGCAAGATGATTATTCCAGAAGGGTGAATTCTTTGAGGTATAATCCTCAAGAAGTACATTTGTGCAGTTCATGAGATTTATTAACTGTGGCCTGAGTGCTGCATCCGGGGTCCCGTAAATGCGGTCCTTTACAGGAATTCCATTAAACTCAGCATCAAAATAATTCTGCATTGTAGGTCTTTCTATTGCAGCCCAGTGCCACCAGTTTATTCCCTGGCCATTAAATATACCTTTTCCTGTAATTGCAATATTTTCGCAATTATTTGCATAAACCAGCGGGGAATAGTTGTAGCACTCTACCCCTCCATGACGTGTAAACACAGGAGGCAGGTAATCCTCCGGATCCCCACTGAATAATATCTCAGCCCCTTGTTCCACATGTAGGTTCACATTACTTTTGAGGTGAATGGGACCGGTAAACCATTTTCCGGGAGGAATAAGAACCTTACCTCCACCGGCTTTATTACAGGCAGTAACAGCCCTGGCAAAAGCCTCTGTATTTTTGGTTTTACCATCATTAACCGCCCCAAAATCAAGAACATTAAAGACATTATCAGGGAAAACCGGAACCGTAATATCAGGCATCTTAAACGGAATATTACCTGATATTTCTACCTTATTATAGTGTATTTTATTCTGATCTTTTTCCGGCCCGGAACAGGAGACAAAGGTAAAAAAAGCTAAAAACAACATTGGGTAAAAAATGCCGGAGTATGGTTTATTCTGACAAGGCTTTCTCATATTATTTCATCTTTAAAGTCTGATTTATTTCTCCCATTAAGTTTTTCATTCAAAAAGTATGAATTATTATAAAGTTTACAGCTGTATTTCAAGGATATACCGGACTTCTTCAAGTTCAATATCCTGTTGCATACCAATTTTCTCAATTCCTCTGTCCTTAAACCGATTCATAATTCGCTCTATGGTTTTATTACCAATATTATGTTCTGATAATTTTGTCTGAATCCCGAGTTCTCTGAAGAATGCCTCAGTTTCCTGAATGGTTTTATTCAATTTAACTTCATCACTGCCCTCTTTTATACCCCAGACCCGCTCACCAAACTGAAGTAATTTAATTTTTCGCTCGCTCTTTTTTTGATAAAGTACTCCGGGCAATACAATGGCAAGTGTAACAGCATGATCCAAACCATGGAAAGCTGTAAGCTCATGACCAATAATATGGGTGGTCCAATCTTGTTTTACCCCAACTGATATCAATCCGTTTAATCCCATTGTGGCAGCCCACATCAGATTGGCCCTGTTAGAATAATCCGGCATTTCAGCCTCCATGGCCTTTCTCCCCTCCTCAATCAGGGTTAACAGGATTCCTTCAGCCATTCGATCCTGAACAGGAGAATTTACCGGGTATGTGAGATATTGCTCAATCACATGAACAAATGCATCAACGATACCGTTGACTACCTGTCTTTGAGGCAATGAAAAAGTGTATTCAGGATCAAGAATTGAAAACTGTGGCATTACCTCAGATGAACTAAAAGCCAGTTTTTCCATGGTTTTTTGTCTGGTAATCACAGAATTCCCGTTCATTTCACTTCCTGTAGCCGGCAAAGTAAGAATGGCCCCGAGAGGTACTGCTGATTCTACCACTGCTTCTTTGGAAAGAATTTCCCAACTGTCTTCACCTGAAAAATTGGCTGATGCCGCCATAAACTTGGTTGCATCCAGCACGGATCCTCCTCCAACGGCCAATAAAAAATCAATTTTATTATCTTTAATAATTCCCAGGCCTTCCAAACAGGTTTCGTAAGTCGGGTTGGCTTCAATCCCTCCAAATTCAAATGTTGTGAAATCTTCCAATACCTCTTTCACCTGATTATATATTCCATTTTTTTTAATGCTGCCTTTACCAAAGGTAATGAGGATTCTAGCATTTTCGGGTATCTCACCGGCAAGTTCATATATTTTTCCTTTTCCAAAAAGTATTTTTACCGGGTTATAATAATTGAAATTCTCCATAATATTTTATTTATATTTTTATAACTAATCATCTGCCATATTTGTATCAAAGCCAACTTTTACAGGACTGGCAGCTGTTTCTATGAGCGGGGGCATGGTCATCAACTCATTTATAAGGTTTCTTAAAGTATCTGTCTGTTCGCTTCCGGGAATTAAATAACTGTGATTTCCATCTTCTGTTTTTTTCCACTCCGTGTATGATTGCCACCGGTCATCACCATAATAGGTTACAAAAATCTTTCCTCCGGTTTGTACATCCCAGTATTTATAAGGGTCACGGACAGCTGCAATTACAGCTGCCAAATCCGCACTTCCATGTTCAATTTTTTCTTTTCCATGTTTTTTCTGCATGAGCTCATAAACTATCCTAACAGGGTTATCTTCAGGAGTGTCAGGCAGTGTTGCGCCAGTGTAAAAATCGTAAGAACCTCTGCCGACAGATAATATTTCAGTAGGCCAATTGTCAACTGAATATTGCGCTGTTGGTTCATCTCCATCGAAGTTTGATGATTCACCTGAAGGATAGGTACCACCCATGCAAACCCACTTTTTAATTTTCTTTTTTATCAGTTCCACTCCATTGAGGCTACTGTATTGATCCGGTTTTGAATTCAGTAAATCTTTCAGATTGGTTAACATGCCCACAGAAATAAGAACAACACTGGTATCGGGTTGTTCACTCAATATTTTACGGTATAGTTCTACGGCATCCGGTGCATTATTCCCAATATCCGAAGTAAACCCGTAATTAAGTACTATATCCTTCGTATAAACGGCGCCGGCATCAACACCATTCGGAGAACAAACGCCAATGGGTATATCAGGTCTGTTGTAGTAGGTATTTATGATATCCAGGCATTGCGGTGCATACAAGCGGGTTTCACTGTCGGAGGCAGCTACAGCCATGCCCAGGATCTCTGCTTCCCCAAGATTTGCCAAACCATGCAAAACAGCAAGTGCTCCAACATCATCCCAGTCATAGGCTATATCCGTATCAAAGATAACTTTAACAGGCTCATTCTGAGCTTTAGTGTTTTTATTGAGGCCGCTTTCTTTACCAGTTCTGTTACAGGCTGAAAAAACTAAAAAAATGAACAAAGCAGAGATAAACAGATTTATTATTTTAATCATAATTTAAATTATTATGGTAAATATTTCATCAAAACCAATTCATTTGTAACCTGATAATTGCCGGAACTAAACCTGCAATAATAAATGCCCGGAGGATATTTCTTGCCATTCCACTCAAACTGATAAACACCTGCCTGTTGATTTTGATTCACCAAAACACTGATTTCCTTTCCGGATATATCAAAAACTACTAAATCAACATCTGAGCTTTTATCCAATTTGTAAGTTATTTTCGTAGAACTTACAAAGGGATTAGGATAAGTCAATAGTTCAAAAGTATCCTGGCTTTTATCAAATGTAATGCCTGTCTCTGTTCCGTTCATGATATCTTCAACTTCCGGCTGGCTTAAGACTCTGTTATATACCCTGATGTCCTGAAGATGTGCAGGAAGATTATTGCCTTCATCATTTGCTCCGATTTTAAAAAGATTTTCTCCAGGATAGACAATGGCATTACCTGTGCCATCCGTCCAGTTCTGGGTAAAAACAGACTCACCATCCAAATAGAAAATATTTCCCTCATTGTCATCGTGCGTTATTGCAATATGGTGCCATTGACCGTCGGCAAGGCTGGCATTGTCACCATAACTGCCATGCCATTTATTATCTCCGTAATTATTCCACATCCCGAGTTCACCACTGGCATTAATATTATAACCATAAGCATTGTTTATTCCTGCAATCCTGCACCATCTTGTTACCGAACCCACTTCCATTTTGATAAATAATGCCAGGGAGAAAGCACCCAGCTGTAACTCATTCGTGGCCACCGTACTAAGTACTCCATATTCGTCGGTTCCGTTTAGTTTTAAATGCTGACCCTTAACAGCATCAGTATCCCAGTTCGAATCATCCGTATGAATCAGTTCAAGGTCAAAGTTGTTATCTGTAAGATCTTCAGCAACCAGACCGGACGATTCATTCAAAGGCCAGTGAGCAATTAAATCCGGTCCGGTACAATCTGTAATTTTTGTAAATTCAGCTGTAACACTCTTGTTTTTGTCCAGGATTATTACAGCAGGATTTAAATTCCCCGTTAAATCACCGGACCAATTTGAAAATTCATAACAGATGCCTGGTGTTGCCGTCAAAATAACAACCGAATCAGATTCAAAGCTCCCCCCGGTAGTACTGACACCTCCATTCCCGATAATTGTAACATTCAGTTCATGCCCGGCAAGTGCGGGAGCTCTCCCGATTAACTCATCCAGAACAGCACTTACGTTTCGCGGATCAGTCTGAATCAAATACCTGTATCCCTTATCCGGTGAGGGTTCCCATTTATTATATGTCTTATTACTGGCATCGAGCGTGATAACATTTGTTCCGCTTGAAGTGAGATCGAAATACTGAGCGGGATCTCTTACAGCAACCAGGGTAGCAATCAGATCCCAGGTTGAATGGCTAAAAGTGTTCGGATATCCCTGTTCATCCAGCCTTTTTCTGTAAATTGCCCTTACAGGATTGGTTAATGGTGTAAGTTCAAGGGAGCTTCCTGCACTCGACACATTGCCTGCTTCAGAACTGGTTCCCAGTATAGGTCGTGGAAAATTCTCGATTGCATACTTTGTATGACCATGCCAGTCCTGAAAATTAGCTTCTGTACCACTCCCCGGATACCTTCCACCCATGCATGACCAGAACTTAACTTTTTTAGCAACCAGCGCCTTCCCGTCCAAATCACTGTACTGGTCTGGTTCTGACATCAATAAGTCCTTCACATTTGAGGTATAACCAACCGTTACTATTACCACACTTGTATCCGGTTGTTCAGATAATAATTTACGGTAAAGTTCCACCACATTATCCCACACCTGACCCGGAGCCAGTTCATAGGTAAATCCATGTGTAGAAATCCATTGTCCATACATATCCCCCAATGAAGGACCTGAAAGAGATTTTCCAATGGGGATATCCGGCCTTTTGTAATAGGTGTTTATGGCATCTATTGTATGTGGATTCCATTTACCTGCTTCACCTCTGGTGCTGCTGCCAATTCCTAATATTTTTGCTTCTCCGGCATCTGCCATAGCATTCAATACAGCCAGTGCACCTGCATCATCCCAGTCCCATTGCATATCTGTATCCCAGATAATACTTACGGTATCTGAAGAACTCCCCTGAAGGAATTCTTCAGAGAATCCAACTCCCTCAAATATCAGAAGAGCAAACAATAGCATTATGCCGGGGAGATAATTAATTCTATTTTTATTTTTCTTCATTAATCTTTATTTTATTTAATCAATAAGATTTTGTTTGTAATACTATCAGAATCAGTAAAGAAAGTATAATAATAAATACCCGGAGACAAGTTACTTCCATCTATACTGTACCTGTAATCTCCTGAGCGTTGCTTGTCATCCACTAAAACAGCAATTTTCTCACCTGCCACATTGTATATGACCAGCTGAATATGTGTTGTTTCTCTTAAAGTATAAGACACATAAGTAAGGTTGGAGAACGGATTTGGATAGTTCTTTAAATTATATTTTGCAGATAGATTTGCCAAGTTTTTAGCTACTCCGGTGGCTCCGGTAAATACTGCCGTAAGATTTTTATCAGCATCCATTTTCACTGTTGTATTGGTTGCCAGGGAATCAGCAACACCACCCCTCCAGTACAGAAAGCTATCGCCCCAGTCCGGGAATGCAATAACAGCTACTTCCGAGTCCCTGAGGTAAATCCCATTAGATGCAACGGAAACTCTGCCATTCCCTTCGGTTGTTGAAGTTAAACGAAAAACATCATTCGAGAAATTTGCGATTGCATGCTTATTTGCATTCATAACCGTATAAGTAGTAAGATGGTTATCGGAAATATCTCCGCTCCATCCTGTAAAAACCCAGCCTGAATCAGGTTCAGCTATTAAGGTAGCGGTTTCGCCATATGTATATTCCTTATCCTCAAATGATATCGTCCCTGAACCGGAAACTTCGGTGGTAAGTTTAAATCTTGCCAAAACCATTGTATCACAACGTGGCCATCCCGGATTCTCTGACCAACCGGAATAATCTAATATAACCTGACGCATGGTTTCGCTGATCGAGTCTGTTTCATAGCTGTAATAATCACTTGCTTCAAAAACCAGATTACAATCAAAATTCTCTCCTTCATAATGAGCCCCGCCTCTTAAAGAATTCTCCCGGGCACATACATAACCTATTATTGGGTCCCATTTATCAGGAAGGTTTCTGATAGCAATTGTATTGCCATCGTTGTGGCTGTCATAAATATTATATTCGGAAAGAAGCTGACCAAATGTATTCACTTCGGATGCTGACCAACCCCAATCTTCCACCACATTGTTATAAAAATGAACTTTCCCCCGCCTTATTTTAGGACACCTGGAAACCCCGTTAATATATGCTGAGTGATGAATTGTAACTCTTGTAATTGAGTCGGACGGATAATCTGGCCCCCATGACAAGAGTGAACCTTTGGGTGTATTGTAAAATTTACACCAGCTAATGGTAAAATCGCTCGTTCCAATACCTGTAGAGGTGCTCTCATCCCCGTTTTCTGTAAAAGAGACATGGTCAACCCATATTCTCTTTGAACCAAAGGCGGCTCCAAAACCCTGTCCACAATTATCATGATCCCCAACACGGGTAATGGTAATATTATGGATGATCAGATTTTCTCTGTTATTCCAAAAATTGATCTCTTTGCACGCCCCGTTTGTAGTTAAAGTAATATTTGCTCCGCGACCATCAATTGTGGTATTTGAGCCAATGTTCAGATTGTTGTCTTTAATGACAATATCCCCGGTTAGTCCGGGAGTAAACCTTATCCATCTGGGCTCAGAACTTGTAACAGCCTGTTTAAAAGTTTCATAATCCAGACTATTCAGAATGATTAGTTCACCCCCGGCTCCACCGGTTACATCCCTGCCAAAACCTGACCGGTGTTCCAGCAGGTCTTCATATTGTTCAGTCTGAGATGAAACAATCATACTGACAAACAATAAAATTGTGAATAGAAGTTTAATCTTATTCGTCTTAATAGTTCTCATGGTTTTACCTGTTCAATATCATCTTATAATATAAAGGCCTTTTATTTCCGACATCCAGTTTAATTAAATAAACTCCTCCTGACAGGGCACCTCCGGAAGCATTTGTTCCATTCCATATGAGTTCATGTATGCCTGTTTCCTGATAGTAGTTGACAAGGACAGTAAGCTCTTTACCTGTTATATCAATTACCGACAACCTGACTTTTCTTCCTTCAATAAGTTCATAACGAACGGTAGTATGATTTGTAGAAGGATTAGGATAACATTTCAGATCAAATTTATCCGAATAATCCTGATAACCATCAAAAATCCCGGTTGCACCTGTAAATACCGCAGTTATGTTCATACTTGAACCCATGGTAACCGTAACCGGGTTCTCGCTTCCGGTGAGATCACCCTCCCAGTATAAAAATTCATACCCCCAGTTAGGGAATGCTATTATTTTAACATCGGTGCCACTGTTGTACTCTCCATTTGCTTTAGAAGATACTCTGCCTTCTCCCATAGGAGTTGTTGTGAGGCTGTAAACCGGAACATCCTTAAAGTTGGCAATAACCGTTTTGTTCGTATCCATCACAACATACATTGGATTGCCGGAACCGGAAATATCACCACTCCAGTGTGAAAATTCAAATCCCAGTCCGGTTTCAGCAGTTAGATTTACACTTTCATTTCTGTAGTATAAATCCCGCTCAGGGAAAACAGTTACAATACCCGTTCCACTTTTTTCAACTGCCAGTTCAAATATCTTTTGTGAAGTTTCTGTTACCCAAACCGGCTCATCCGACCTTCCGGAATACATTAATGCCTGTGATTCCACCAAATCCATTGATACCTCCAGGTCATAATCATAATAATCAGATGCTTTGAATACCTTATTACAATCGTAACAGGAATCAGGACCCTTTCTGTAAGCTCCTCTTCTAAGATCATTTTCAAAGTCACAGATATAGCCGGGTTCCGGGTCCCATTGATCGGTACCTGTGTTCATCACATCATCATCTTCGGTATCATAAATGTTATATTCGAGTAATGCTTCCCCGTCTTCATGAATAGCAGCCGCCTGCCAGCCAATATCTTTAACAAAGTTATTATAGAAGTGGATTTTCCCATGCCGAAGCAAGGGAATTCGTGAAACACCAACATCCGGTCCTCCAATATACGCACTGTGATGTACCGTCAGTTTAAAGCCTTTGCCATCAATTGAACTATTCCCGATTAGCATACATTTTACGGTATTGTACCAGCGACAGTAACTCGCTGTAAGACGGGAATTATATCCATATTTATAATCAACATTATAACCTCCCATACTCAGGGATTCATCCCCATTGTGTTCAAAAGTAACATGATCAAGCCAGACCAGATCTGCACCATCGGCTAAACCAAGTGCCTGCCCGTTATCATCACCTACCCCTACTTCAAAGAACCTGATATTATGTATAATGATATTTGTATCACCCCAGATATAGATCCGGTCATCTGTATATTTCCCTTTGAGAGTAATATCTGCTCCCCTGCCATCGATTGTTTTATTAGAACCTATGCCCAAATAATCATTTATAAGGATGTTCCCTGTTAAACCCGGGCTAAACCGGATCCATTTTGGCTCATCTCCGGCCAAAGCACTTTCCAACTGATTAAAGCCTTCATCACCAACACTGGTTATTGTAACTACCGTTCCTCCGCTTCCTCCTGTAACACTTGCGGCAAAACCTGAACGATAATTCAACAGATCATCATAAGAGTCTGTCTGAGAATATGACCCAAGGCTCACAACTAAACTGATCCCTGTTATTATCGCTAATTTATTCAAACCCATCTTCTGCATATCATCTTGTTTCAGGCAATCTTCAATAAAAATACTTCATCAGTTTTGTCACTGTTCTTTAATTTCATTTGGTACCGGCCAGATATGATCAA
This sequence comes from Bacteroidales bacterium, assembly GCA_024763075.1. Lineage (GTDB taxonomy): Bacteria > Bacteroidota > Bacteroidia > Bacteroidales > VadinHA17 > JANTGF01. The sequence goes on from JANTGF010000018.1 coordinate 17,201, forward strand.
ATAAATACAAGCGCTCCCCAAATTCATTGCTTTCATGCCACATTCCTTCACCCACTTCCCCTGTAACCTTATAGCTGTACATTCCCACCGGACACTTATTTCCCTCATCATCCTTACCGTCCCAGTACCACCAGTAGGTCCCAAATTTCATCGACTCATCTTTAAGCAGCCGGACTCTTTTTCCGGCATCTTCACCTGAAACTTTGAAAATTTCTACTTTTATTGGCAGTTCACCATCCGGATCGTTTTTAATATTTCTGTAAAAAACAGGTTTTGTCCAGTGTTTAATATGATTTCCTCCCACGCGATAATAAATGTGCCTTCCGTAATTACTTGTCGCTGGCTCGTAATTTTCATACTTCGACTGATCATCCCAGGTATATGTAATGTTAGCAGAACTGTTATTCATTTTAGCTGCTGTAAATCTTAAATTATTTATTCCGTATTTTAATCCTGGCATGGTATATCTGCCCATCTGTACTTCTGTGGCAATGGTAGCTTTCTTAAGGCCTGAACCCCTGCCACTAAATTCAAATTTTACCCAGTAAGCCATTCTGCCCTCAACTCCGGTCGTATCCTTTTCATAAATACCATCTTCCTGTAATAACTTCCATTTAAGATTTTCCGAATACGAGGTGTCTCCAATTTGCTCTGTTACCGCAAAATACACATTCCCATTTGTAAAAAATGATGCTTTAATATCAGCACCCACAATATTCCATGTAGATTTCGAGGGAATAACAAGGTAGGAAGGCTCATTGAAATTTACCGGCTCAATCCCCCTGCTCGTCCATTTAATATTACTCTCCCTGACGATATATTTCCGGTGAAGCTCTGAGGTAAAATCAGGTTGATAGGTAAAAACAGCACTTGCATAATCACAGGGTTTCCGGCATTCTTCCGGATGATCAGGAAGATAGCTAAAACTATAATCACTACTTACCTTATCTGTTCGTCCTTTCATATCGAAATTCATGGTGATTTTTTCCTGTGGTTTCAGGTTGTATCTGAATTGCCATTGTTTTCCCACTTCTGTAATGCTATCAAAAGGTTCGCAGCTGGCTTTTTCCACCATATACCAGATATCCCAGCCTGTCCATGGTTTTATTCTTTTAATCAGTGTACCGCCATCATCCCTTAAATCTTTCCACCGGGGAATGATGGTTTTATTGTCATAATCAAAATATACCCATCGAATCTCCGGGCTGATATCAAAATTATGCCATGAACCATCAAACCATACTTCTCCTGTCTGATGACCATGCATCTGAATTTTCCTGCCATACATACTTCCTTTTGGCGGAACATTATATAAAAGCCCACAGGCTGTCTGTACCGCTTCTCCGCATAAACTGCCTCCATTCTGGTTAATCAACCTTAAAGGATTGCCCCGGTAATCGTCAAAATTATAGGTCGGGTTAACATAGCTTCCATATTTATCATAATAATATGTGAACCACTCATGGATTTTTATAAATTTCAGAAAAGAATCTGACTCCCCTTTAACAATTTTTGAAGCTAAAGCAGAGAGATCTCTGAAATCATACCCGGAAGAGTTAAAAATATACGGATCCTCAATCAATCCATCGCCTGTATTTTCAATGGTAACAGATATATTATGCAAATTCTCAGACAAGATTTCAATCCTTTCCCTATAATTACTTTCATGCACATCAAAACTCCGGGATACCACATGAACCGGTACCGGGTTGGGATATTTCAGCATCAGGCTATCATTTATAGCTTCAATGGTATAAGATCTGTCAATGCTGCTTGTACAACCAGCCAGGACTCCAACAATAATGAATATTAATCCCCGTGTTAAAAACATCTTTTATTATTTTGGCTAATGTTTATTTTTAAGATATGCTTTTACGCCATATTCTTTAAGAGGCTGTCCGGTTTCAAATGCACCCATATCCGGAGCCTTTCCATGGTAATTTACCTTGAAATTTGGTATTACAACACCTGCGTCCACACCCGGGCTGGTTGGTGCCAGCTTAAAATTTGCTGTTTTGCTTACAAAATCAAAACCAGCTTCTTCTAAAAAGACAGGTTTACCTTTAATTCCATTTTTCTCATATCCTGAAGGATAATCCCCACTGCATAAATCAAAGTCGAGATCATTATTCCCCCTGTCCATATTCAATGAAAATGAATGTCCTTTTTCCCTTACCCACAATATATTATTCCGTGTTGTAAGATTACGTAATCCCCGGGAAGGTTCGCCTTCGCTTGTTCCAATTCCACCAAAACCATCGTTATTCATATTTAAAATGGTATTGTTAAAAATATAAATCAGACCACGTATCCAATCCCCGTTTTCTCCCATTTTCAAAAACATTGCGTACTCACCATATGAACTCCCAGGAGGGCTGTATGACCTGCCGGTAACATTTCCCCAGATATAAAGTGGGCCGATGGATGTTGCCACATTCCCAATTGCCATATACGCATCTTCAATATAATTATCCCATATTCTCACGTTTCTATTGCCACCTTCCGACTCAATCGCATCATCGTAACTGTTTGCAAGGTAATTCCCGTAAATATCGGAATCAGGACCCGGGAATCCTCTGTAACTAAAATTATATCCATAACCCAGGATATCATTGTATTGATGATCTTTATCGGACCAGACTTCATTGTACCGGATCACATGATTTCCTGCACTGTTTTCAAAAGAAATACCCTGAGGACCTTCAGGATGATTGCTTCCGTCATCACTGTGTGGTTCTGCCCAGCTGTTTGATCCATATCGCGGATGATGTATCCTGTTTCGTTGAATGACAACTCTCTCCAGTGAATTTGATTCAGAATATACAGCTGCCTGATAATTTACACCATAACCATATTTCGTAATCTCACCCCAACGGGTCATATCACAATTTTCAATTACAATATCATGGCAATCGTTAAGCTTAATAAGTCCCCTTCTACCACCTGCCAAATGAAAACCACGAATAATAATATAGTTACCTGTAATATTTATACAAAAATCATCATCGTTGTTCACGTCAATGTTTATTCCAGTTCCATCAACTAACAGATAAGCTTCAGGAGTACCGGATTCACTTATTTCCAATTGTTTATTTCCATTTCCCGGCTTAACAAGTTTCCCGACAGGGAAATTTTCAGTCCAGGTTTTTGAATGGATGATTTTCTTTTTATTGCTTTTTTTAAGGCTAAGTTCAATTTCATATTCGGTGCCAGGACTTAATTTAACAACACTCCCACGGTAATCTGTCAGGTCAAGGTCAACCGTATCAATCGGGTTATACCTCATCGGAAGACCTTCCTGCCATTCATTACTGTCCGGAGTTTTAAACCTGACTTTTACTTCTTTATCTTTTCCTCCTCCTTTTGGTGACCAATACAAGCCGATGCTTTCAAAAGTCGGGACAGCAACCGGATCCTGTGCATTTACGATTGAAAAGAAAAATAAAAGAAAAACGGTTGTAAAGAAACTCAGGTATTTCATGATTATCAGGTATTAAGGTTCTATTAACTAAATTAATCCGGCAAAAAATACTATCTGCTGAATACTAATCTATTTGTTAAGGATCATCTTTTTATATACCGGATCACTATTTTCAATATCCAGCTTACTAATGTATATGCCAGCAGCAAGTTTAGCTTTACCATTTTTATCCCCTTCCCATTCAATCCTGTGAATACCCGAATTCTGTTTTTCATTTACCAGAACAACTATTTCCTTGCCCGACATATCTATTACAGATAATTTAACTTTTGCAGGTTCGGTTAATTCATACTGAATGGTAATTAGATCTTTGAACGGATTCGGATAACATTTTAAACCAAAATTATCTGAGCCGGATTCCTCATCATCAAAGATTCCGGTTGTTCCGGAAAAAACTGCAGTAATATTTATGTTAGAATCTATTGAAATGGTAACCGGATTCTCTGTTCCTGTAAGATCACCCTCCCATCGTAAAAACTCATAACCCCAATTGGGAAATGCAGTTATTCTCACCTCCGATCTTTCGTTATATTCGCCGTTGGCAGCAGAGGACACTCTTCCCTCTCCAAGAACAGAAGTTACCAGGCTATAGACAGGAATTGAATTAAAGTTAGCTATAACATGTTTATCTGTATCCAGATTTACCGTTACCGGGTTGTCCGTACTACTAATATCACCACCCCAATTCGAAAAGGAAAACCCCAAAGCAGTATCTACGGCAGTTAATAAAATATTATAGCCTTTGTAATAATAATTGCTAATACCGGAGATATCAGCATTACTACTAATTACTTTACCTTTTCCCTGTACTTCCAAAGTAAATTCCGAAGAATCAGGAGTGGTTAGTTCAGCCATATAGGCATCTATTTCCGCATTGGAAGCAAAGTCGTCCCATGCACTATTAAACATCAGCAAAGACCCATCCGGGTTAGGAACTCCATATGCACTTTCCACCAGCCCATAACCAGTATTGTGAGGATGAATAATTTTTCTCACAATTTTCCCTGAAGGTTCGATCTTAACAGCCACTATTTCATAACCCTGGTAAAGACCATTATCCCCGTCATCATTATCATCCCTGTTGATGGACAGATACGCCCAACCGGGTTGCAAATAGTTGGAACTGGCATTTGCATGTCCACACGCATAGGTTCCTCCAAGCAAATCATATATTTCACCGGTTTCCAACACTTCATATTTGGCCGGACAAATTGAAATCAAAACATCTCTACCCTGCTCATCCAGTCCGAAATCCGCATGACCATGATCTGATAGTTTACGTATGTAGTTAAAATATTTATCATACATAAAGGTTCCATTACCACCTTCCAGCACAATATACTCTCCTTTAAGAGATATCCCTACATTCATTCTGATAGATGAATCGGTTTCTGTTTTATCGGTTACACGAATGGTAAATACCTGATCATGATATGCATCCTCGATTTTACTCAGGATTGTTCTGTTTTGTATGTCAATCACTGCAATCTGCTGGCCCAGCGTTGGGACGTCACTAATTACAATGTACTTATCATCACCGGCAATGGCCTGTTGATTATCCATATACAGTCTGTCACGTGGTCCGGTATTAAAACCTTCAAGCACAACTATTGTATCAACTTCCCCGGTAAGTATATTTAAGGCTACAAAATTATTTGACATGGTACCGTAAAGAATATATGGGTCCACTTTTGACCAGGTTGCATTGTCAAATTTACCGCCTGCTATTTCATTGGCCCGACCAATAAATTCATTCGTTCCAACAATTCTTATCTGTTGCCAGTTCACAATGTAGAATGTTGAGTTACGATTAAAAACCGGACGAAGAGAATAATAGTGCCTTGTCTCATTTTCATTTATCAGATTAATGTCCGCCTCCCATATGGCATAATCTGCCACTCTTTTAAAATGTGTACCGTAAACAGGATCTGTTACTTCTTCCAGATAACCGGGTTTGGGCTGTGGCGCAGCCGGGGTTGGCCCGTCCCAATTTACGACTGGTAGGTATTTTTGAGCATTTGATACCTCAAAACCAAATGTGATGACAAACAATATCATCATTTTCAACTTTAAATTTAACTTTAACTTTTTCATCTTAATGATTTTTCATATTTGAATTTAAAACTATAATCAATATTAAAAATTGCCGTAATTACATTATAAAAACATTTTCTCCAGGCTCACAAAAATCAATTCCCACTGACCCAATATATTGCCTGTTTCACTAACTTCCTGTAATTTAAATTATCGAAAGCGGGAGAGTCATGTCCCATCTGAATATAAACAATCCGGGAGTTACCATAGTGATTTGTCCAGGCAAGATACTTATTGCTTTTTGTTCATAATTGCATTAATTTTATCCTGTGTTAGTACCTTATTCAGGAAGAACATATCATCAATGTAAGTTTTTTCTCTTACCACCCCTCCCACATTTGCACCTACTTTAAAGCTGGTTCCCGGAAAATACAATTTCCTGATATTCATTTCTTTTTCACCATCCAGCTTTCCATCAATATAAATTTTTGCTTTCTTATCCGAAAGTGTTACCGCAACATGATGCCAGGAACCAGATTCAATGGAAGTATTCCCCTGAATACTATCCCATTTCACCATGAAGCCAAACTTATTTTCACCTTCTGTTTTATACACTCCAAGCCATTTATTGTAATAAAGTTTACGTTTTACAACCACCTGCATTTCATTGGGAACCGATTCCGGATAATTAATCCAGAAAGCCAGTGTAAATCCACTGTTTCTGAAATAAAAAGAGTCATTATTTTTTATATACATGTACCTGGAGCCAGTATCAAAGCAGGCAGCATTGCCAAATTTTCCTTTCACCCAGGAATGCTCCCCGACAAAAACCCCGGTATTACCTTTTCCCGAGGCATCAGGAATTACATTTTTAATATTTTCATCAAATTTCCAGTTGGCTACCAGGGCTTCTTTATCAGGGTAGGGATAAGGAACATCCGCCATTAAATCATTAATAATCTGTTCAATTTCTTTCTCTTTGCCTTTTAGCTTTAAATAACTATGATTCTTATCCTTATCTGTCCTCCATTCATTGGAAGCCTCATCATCGGTAATGGCACAATAGCCGCCTGTTACCACATCCCAATACATCCCGGGATTACGAACTGCAGCAAGCACAGCGGTCTGGTCCCAGCTGGAATGTGACCCTCCAACATATCCTGTGCAAATTTCATAGGCCCTTCTTACGGGATTATCAGCCGAAGTACGAACAAAGGTCATGCCTGAGGTAATACTATTACCAATATTTATGCCACTGAATAATATGGGACGAGGCCAGTTTTCGATGGCAAATTTTGAGGCAGCCGGTTCGCTCCATAAGTTAGACTCATGCCCTTCAGGAAATTCACCGCCCATACAAACCCAGCGTTTTACTTTTTTGTTCACCAGTGATATCCCATCCAGGTCGCTGTACTTATCAGGTTTTGACTGAAGCAGATCCTTTATATTTGTTAAATAGCCAACAGATACAATTACCACACTGGTGTCAGCCTGTTCTGACAAAATCTTTCTGTACAACTCTGTTGCATCCCAAACGTCCTCTGTTTTCAGATCGTGAGGGAAACTTTCAGCGATTTCCCTGATGTAAACTGAGTTTGTAGATCCAATATTTTTAACCACCCCGATTGGAATGTCAGGTCTGCCGTAATATGTATTAATAGCATCCAGACAAAGTGGTGACCACTTTGCAGCGTATCCTCCTGCAGAAACACACATTCCCAGAATCTCAGCTTCCCCGGAATCTGCCAATCCATGCAATGTTGCAGTTGCTCCCACGTCATCCCAGTCACCGGAAATGTCTGTATCGAAAATTATTTTTACAGGATCACTACTATTCGAGGATTTTTTACCCCCGCTCTTTTCTGTTTTAAATGTGATCATACTTGAAAACAGGAGTATCGCTGATAAATAAAAAATTATCTTATACATGATTTAAGCAAATTATTAAAATATCATTTTTTCATATTCCCTGTGATACTTCACCAGTTTTCGTAAATCTTCTATTCCTTCTCATTTAATAGTGTTTTCACTTCTGTCTCATTCAACACCCGGCCATAAATCCTGACCTCATCCAGTTTGCCTTTGAAAAACTGATCCCCACCTGGATAATTACCAAACATCAGTTGTTTCGGCTTTCCTGCCTTCGGGCTTACCGTGGAGGTCATTACCTTTTCCCCGTCCAGATAAAATACATGCGTCTGCCCATCATAACTGTACACACAATGATGCCATTTCTGAAATTCAGGATACGGAATTTCAAAAAATGTGCCACCTCCCCACTCCCAGCAATCAAAACCACGGGTCTTATAACCCGGGGCACGGAACCCAAACTGGATACCCATTCCAGCAGTACTGTCAACCAGCACTATCATATTCTCCGCACCTAAATCCGGATCTATTTTGTACAGAGGCATTGACTCCGAATAATACCACCATGAAATGGTTTTTGGCTCTTCTATTCCGGGCATCTTCGTGACTTCCGAACTTATTTCTGAATTTATTCCATTAAAAGCATAGGCCCGGTCTTCCTTCCCAAACCGGTCGGTCGTTAACGCTGCACCTTGTGCCTTCACCTGTTTAAACGCATTCTTTACATTCTTCGCATTCCCGCTAAACGGGAAATAAGCAACCAAGCCTTTATTGATATCCTTGTTTTCAGTTTTGCAAGACATCCCAATAAGTATTATAGATATTACTATTGTCAGGATGGATACTTCTAAAGCAGATCTTTTCTTCCCTGGTTGCTTTTTCATCATTTCTTCTGGTTTTTATTATATCTTAATATCTCTACTCCTGCACTGATCACGGCACCCAGTCCTACTTCGTTGGCCCGGGTTGGACGCGTATAATAATGCTTCATATCACTCTCAATTCCCGTTCCTATACAAATCCCGTTCACCGCACTGCTCCGGTAATCTTTATCCGTTTTACTCAGTATGCCTTTCCAGCCGTCCTGAGCTATCGAGATGTAACGCTCCGGTAGTATCCCCTCATTCACCGCATACGCTATCCCGTATGTGAACATTGCCGTGCAGGATGTCTCCTCATAGGAATCAACCCTGTCCAGCAACTGATGCCACAGACCCGTGGATGATTGATACCGCGCCACTCCCCTTATCTGGCGCCTGAAGATATTAAGCAATTCCTCTCTTTGTGGGTGATCCTCCGGCAAATACTTCAGCAATTCTACCTGCGCCATCATGATCCATCCGTTTGCCCTTCCCCAGTGTGCCACTCCATTCTCCCCCTCATCACTGTGCCAGCTGTGAAAGTACAGACGCGTCTGTTCGTCCCACAGATACTGTGTAAACTGCTTTACCTGTTTTATCGCATCTGCAAAATACTTCCCCTCTCCGGTCAGAGCTCCCATCCTTGCCAGAAAGGGTACACTCATATACAGATCATCCGCCCACAGGGACATCTCTACCGGACGGTTCCTTACCAATGTCCCGTCATCCAGCCGGTACTGTTTCGTACTTATAAAATCAGCAACTTTTTCGATATACGGAAGATAGGCCTCATTCTTACTTTGCTCATACGCATCAATGATGCTAGCTCCCATCGCTCCGCAATCATCCAGATAATTGATCACAAATATCGAAGCAAACGGAAGACACCAGTGGTTCTCCTCGTTTAATATATCTTTGAAATATCCGGCATTGTCAAATATAAACTTTATGTTTTCCGTGGTATAGTCCGTATATTTCTTCTCTCCAAGCAACTCGCCAAGGTCCATCATCCCTATATTTATAACTCCTTCCGGATAATGACTCGCCGAGTATTCGCTTATCAAACTCAAATCCCGGCCAGCCGGTATCTCCGATACTTCATAATATATCTGCCCTGTCTTGTTATCAATAAAGCCCCGCACGTTCTCTTCTATTATCCCGTCGGCTATGCGACGTAAATTCTCCTCATCGCTCAGTTCTTCCTGCGAGAATACCGGGACCACCAATAATATCAGTGCCAATAATATTGCTATGTCTTTGCTCATGGATTATGTTTTTAGTTCTTTTTCTTGTCTCTTGATTCTTGTCTTGTCTTTTGAATCTTGATTCTTGTTTCTTGATTCTTTGTTTTTTTTATTCAACCTTCATCCTTCATAGATCATCCTTCATAGATCATCCTTCATAGATCATCCTTCATAGATCATCCTTCATCTTATTCCCTACAAACTCAGTCTCACCACTACTACCCCGTGAGAGGGTACTTCTGCCTTATATTGTCCCGTGTATTTACCCTTGCCTTTATGCTCCCACAGATCCCTTACTTGTAGTTTCAGGTTATCCGGATATCCAATTTCATTCCACGTGAAATTCATTTCTTTTGATGATTCGCTGCGGTTAAACATTACTACTGCTCTTCCACCGTCGCCCAGCTGTTTGGACCATATTTCATAGTCCCCGTCATCCCTTACTTTTACTCCCTGTTTACCCAGTTCATCCTGATCAACTGCCGTAATCTCCTTATTGGTTAATATTTCCTTTACCTCCGGACTCATACTCCGGATATCATTTCCCAGCATCAGTGGGGCAGCAAGTATCGCCCACAATGAATAATGAGCTTTATTCTCTTCATAGCTCAGGTTTCCGTTGCCTACTTCCAGCATATCCGGATCATTCCAATGACCCGGGCCGGCATACGACTCCAGTCCTGATTGCTGGTCAAGGATCTTCGTAAACCCTAAAAAGTTCTCTACCTGCATGCCATAGCTGATCGCAAGCTCTGAACAGTCCCAGCAGTCCGCTATATCAAGTGTGGTACGCCACAAATGTCCTGACTCCTTTCCCCACTCCCAGGGCTGGCTGAAACCCCACTCACAAATGCTGTGTACCATCGGCCGGCCAGCCTGCTTTATCGCATCCCAGGCTATTGCATATGAGGCCCTCGCTCCCTGGTGTTCTGCGGAGCACCAGTCGTTCTTTACATAATCAACTCCCCAGCTCGCAAAGGTCCGCATATCCTGATACTCATATCCCCGCATCCCGGGACGGCCCTCGCAGGTCTTTGTTCCTATATCCGTATAGATCCCGAATTTTAAACCCAGCGAATGGATGTAGTCCCCAACCGATTTCATGCCATTGGGAAAACGCTCGCTGTCAGGTATCATATTCCCCTCTGCATCACGGCCTATAAGCCAGCAATCATCTATTACAATATACGTGTATCCTGCTTCTTTCAATCCCGTGCTTACCATCGCGTCCGCTGTCTCCTTTATCAGCTTCTCACTTACATTGCACGCAAATTTGTTCCAGCTGTTCCAACCCATCGGCGGGGTCTTTGCCAATTCGTCCCAGCCTTCCTGAGAATATACCGAAACTACCATTAAAAATACCATGATCAACGTTGATACCTTTTTCATTTTGCCTCCTTTTTTTGTTGTTAATTATTCTAAACTTTATCTTTTCTGTTCATTATATCCATAATTTCGAAATGGAGAAGCCGGCAGTCCTGATTTACTAAACAGATTCGGTTCAGCAATATCTTTCCAGGCTTACCTAACAAATTCAGGATTTGATATCTTTTCAGACCAATCAAAAACCTCATCCTTTCCATATTTATACACAGGAAACCTGAATTTCCCTTTCATTCCAGACAAACAATAAATCATACCTACATGCTTATCATTATTTTTCTCAACAAAACTCTGGTGCCCGTTTCCAATTTGATAATATATACCCCATTTTTAGAAAATTTATTAGATAAACCGGGTAAGTTCCATTCATACCGATAACTGCCTGCAGATTGATATTTATATAGCAGGCCGAGTATTTTTACACCCAAAAGGTTATAAACAGATAAGGTGACATTCTCTGCATTTTTTAATTCATAACCAATAGTTATTAATCCTGATGAGGGGTTAGGATAAACCGTTAAGTTTTCCAAACCTGAACCAGTCTCCATAGTTCCTGTAGTGATCTCACTAAAAGTTGCCGTTACATCTTTATCTGAATCCATAAAAAGGTAATAATACAACTCTGTGCCAGTGGCATCACCGCTCCATCCCGAGAACATATATCCAGAATCGGGGGTGGCCTGTAATAAAACCATCTCACCTTTTTCATAATCCTCCCTCGTGGGAGAAGCAGTTACTGTCCCCAATCCGTTTTTTGTGAGAGACAGGGAATACTTTGGTTCAACCTCAATATCACCATATGAAAAACTTTCAATGATTGAACCGTCTGCCCTTATTGCAGTAAATGCAAGACTATTACCATCAATTTCAATTTTACAAAAATGATAGGATTTGTCCACTTTAACGATTTTAGGATACGATTGAACCGGATTATAAAGAGGTGCTCCACCTCCTCCGGTAGTTATATGTACAATCCCGTCAACCACGGCTCTTGAATAATAGTGATTGTGACCACCAAAGAAAAACTGCACTTCGTTTTCCACTGCAAGAGGCTGAAGAATATTCTGAACATCAGCATTGTTCCCATGTGAACCACCCGCAGACCATCCCGGTTCATGAAAAAGAATCATTTTCCATTTCCTTGTTGTGGTTTCAAGGTCATTCTTTATCCAGTTATACTGTTCGCTGCCGACACTATAATCCGTATACTGATCAACAACGGTAAAATGGACAGGTCCGTTATTAAAAGAATAATAAAACCTGTCTGGACCAAACATACTATAAGGAAAATATTTTCTGAAGAATATTCCTTCTGCCTCCACTTCATAGTTGCCCACACATGCCATATAGGGCATAGTTCTTAATAATTTTTGAATATTCCTGTATTGAGGATCAAAAAACTGGGTATCCCACTTTTCTTCACTTGGGGTCCAGTCTGAAGTTTCATCGGGGGATCTCCCAACTAAATCTCCGTCACTTATTATAAATGTCTGATTACTGTCTGAGATAGCAATATCCCTCAGGATTTGCCCGGCCAAACTATCATGATCGGCAGGATATGTCCTCGTATCACCATAAGCATAAAAGGTTATTTTCTCATCGTCATCTTCTTTCCCTGTAAAAAAGTCTCCTCCGGCAGTATCTGCGCCGGCTATTACCCGGTAAAAATATTTGGTATCGGGCATTAAATTTTCCAAATTCATCCGGTGTTGATGATCGTCTCCGTACTCGATTGAGATAGAATCTTTCTCCATGGATGAAAAACTTACTCCCCATTCAACAGTACAATCAACGGAATCATATGTTTGCCAGAGAAGGGTCATCGTTCTTATATCCCCGGGATAAATTAAATAAGGATGTTTACGGAATATATTATCCGTATCACCGGCGACCGATTTATAAAAACCAAGAAATAAAACGATTAGAAATAAACTCCGATGTAGTAAAATATCTTTTTTCACCATAAACCCTTAATAAACTATTGTAACATGCACTCATCTCCTCCACTGCAGCATTTTCATTTTAGGAAAACACAATTTACCTAAAAGACTTTTTAACTTATTCAATCTTTTCTGTTAATAATACCATGATCATTCATGATTTTTTGTATCTGATCAAGCGGTAAGGTATCTTTGAAGATAAAAAGGTCGTCTATAAATGTTTCCGAGGACATTTCACCATCCACATTTGCTCCAATCTGGAAACTATTGTTCCCTAAATTCCAAAGCTGAGAAATATCAATTGATTCACTGGTATCCAACTTACCATCTATATAAATTGAGGCAATATCCTCCTCCAGACTCACCGCAATATGATGCCAGGTATCAGGAGATAATGTGAATTTTCCCTGAATACTGTCATTTTTCACCATAAAACCAATGGTATTACCCTCCGTTTTATAAACTCCCATCCATCTGCCAAGCTGAACATAATGTTTTACCAAAACTCTTTTATCCTCCGGCACCCGGTTCGGATATTTTACCCAAAATGTAATGGTAAATCTTCGATCCCTGAAAAGAAATATCCTGCTCTTATCAATATACATGTATTTCGAACCTTCATTAAAACCAGCGGCATTACCATATTTCCCCTTTACCCATGAGTGATCGCCTATAAAAACACCCGTATGTCCGTTTCCTGAGGCATCCTCTAAAATATCCGTATCAATTTCGTCAAACTTCCAGAAAGCAACAACTTTATCTTTATTGGAAAAGGGGTAGGGAACATCTGTCATCAAGCCATCTATGATCTGACTAATTTCTTTCGCCTTTCCCTTGTTTATCAGATAGCTGTGGTTCTTATCAGGTGTACTTATCCATTCGTTTGAACCTTTATCATCTACAATGGCGCAATATCCGGTAGATTCTACATCCCAGTATAACAAGGGATCACGAACGGCAGCCAGTACAGCAGTCTGGTCCCAGTTTGCATGTGTACATCCTACATGTCCACAGGATATCTCATATGCTCTGCGAACAGGATTTTTATAGGAAGCACGTGCCAGTCCCTGACCTGTACGCACCGCAGAACCTATCTGGATACCACTGAAAAGGACAGGCCTGGGCCAGTTTTCAACAGCAAATTTGGTATCAGCCGGCAGACTCCATAAATTAGATTCAGCCCCGGCAGGAAATTTACCCCCCATCAGAACCCATTTCTTTGCCTTTTTATTCACCAGTGCTATTCCGTCCAGATCACTGTATTTATCAGGTTTAGATTTTAGCAGGTCGCTTATATTTGACAAATATCCAACAGAGATAATAACTACACTTGTATCGGGTTGTTCCGATAATATCTTCCGGTACAACTCGGTTGCATCCCAAACATCTTCTGTAGTCAAGTCGCGTGGCCAGTTTTCTGCAATTTCCCTGGCATATGAGGAGTAGGTATTACCAATATCTCTTTTAACCACACCAATTGGAATATCAGGTTGCCCATAATAAGTATTAATGGCATCCAGGCAAAGTGGCGACCATTTGGCAGCATATCCACCAGCAGATACGCCCATTGCCAAAATTTCAGCCTCTCCGTTATTCGAAAGTGCAAGAAGGGTTGCAGTAGCCCCTACATCATCCCAGTCTCCGGATATATCCGTATCAAAAATAACTTTCACCTTTTGCTGTGGTTTCTGCCCAGGCTCTGAGGGTACATTTTTACTGAAAAGATCAACCGTATCATTTGCTGTAAGATTCATTAAGTTAAATACAACAAGAAAAGTGAACGGTAATATACAGGAGATTCCTTTCTTTATTTTTTTCATCTTAAACCTTTGATTCATACTTATTTTTTACAAAATTCCATACTGATAAACAAAATGTAATACATATTGGCAGGATTCTGTGCCGGCTATTTCACAGAATCCTCTTTACCTGCTGCCGGAGGAGCTATTAACATTTCCTCAATTACATCAGCGATATCCTCGTTACTCATTTTTTTATTAATACAATCCACATGGCTATGGCCACAATCTTTTTCGTAGGTAAATACATTGTATCCCGTAGAGTCCAGCTCATTACAACCATGTTTAACATAAAAGAATTCATCTGCACCTCTGACTGCTATTAAGGTAGCAACACAATCAAAAGCAGCCTGAAATTTTTCGATACGTTTTCCCCAACCGCCATCATGAGACAATTTTTCATCAATTGCCCTTCCAACAGGTGTGTATAATTTACGGGCCTTTTTTGCCAGTTCGATCTGACCTGTTCTTGTTCCTGTAAAAATCATAGGAACCGGACAATTCTCAACATAGTATTTAGCAACACCGTTGATCATTCCAAAATTAAATGGTTTGTAGGTCTCAGGATGCGGAGGTTCAGGATAAAAACCAGCCATATCCGATACAAACCTTACCTTTTTTGCAATTAACTCTTTGCCACTCAAGGGGCTTATGCTATCCGGGCCCGATTTTAACAAGGCACTCATATTCTTTTTAAAACCTATTACAATAAACACAATGCTGGAGTCTTCAGCATCAGCTAATACCTGCCGGTAAACATCCACTGCATCCGGTACCTTATCCAGATCCAGATCATACATATCAGGATAATTTTCTATTAAAAATGTAGAATACTGATCGGCCTGTCCGTGAAGAGGTGTTTTCACAATTCCTATGGGAATATCGGGTCTGCCATAATATGTATTGATAACATCAATTCCACCCGGAGATTCCCTGTTGGAATTTGCCTGACCAACAGCCATTATTTCACATTCACCCATGTCCTGCATATGGTGCAACATGGCAAGTGCCAGCAGGTCATCGCCATCGTCCCCAAAATCGGTATCGAGGATAACTTTTACAGGATTCTTTTTAGAACTAGGCTGATGCTCTCTTTTACTGTCATTATTGTTAGTACAGGCTGTAATGCTAAATGTCATTAAGATTAAAAAGTAAATTCCCACTTTCAGACCCTTCATAATTTGATTTTTTTAATTAAACTATCCTTGTTAAAACTGTTTTCCCTTCCAGATTACATTCTTTTTATCACAATCACTATGCTTATTTTCAGTCATCTTCATAATGATCCCATTGAGGATCAGGTGACCTTCCGGCGTATATCATAAGAATTGCACACAAGCCCTTATTCGCAGGATCAAGAGTATAATTGTAATAATCACTTGCTTTAAAAACTTTATCACAATCAAATCCGGTACCCACTTTATATGCACCACCTGTTAAAATATTTCCATGCTCACAAATCCAACCAGGTTCAGTGTCCCATCTGTTAGTACCACAATCCATTACTGTATCAGTTGAACGTAAATAGTTATTCTCAACCAGAGCCTGAGCATCTTCATGTATTTCTATAGCACTCCAACCAGCATCTAATATACAATTATTGTAAAAATGTACCCATCCATGTCGCAACAAGGGAATTCTTGATACCAGATTGGTAAATGAGGTATGATGAACGGTTAAACGAATTCCTTCCCCCTGATCGGGACCCCAGCCGGCAAGAATTGCTTTTGGTGTTTGGTCAAAAAGACAAAAGCTAACCGTTATTCGCCCGGCAGTTTTACCCGATTTATTATGCCACGTCCCCATAGATAATGATTCATCACTATTCTTACTGAAAGTAACATGGTCAATCCAAATCATATCAGCACCATTTACCAGAGACAGTGCCCCACCTTTGTCCCAGACATGACCTATCCTGTAAAAAGTAATATTGTGAATTATAACATTCTTCTTATTATCAATATATATTTCATCCGCATCGTTCACACCTTCAAAAGTTATGTCGGCATCTCTGCCGTCAATTGTGGTATTTGACCCAATCATAAACTTTCCATCAATAAGAATTGAGCCCTTCATCCCCGGCGAAAATCTAATCCATTTGGGTTTGTCACCGGCTACGGCTATTTTCAACCGTTTAAAACCTTCCTCACCAATTGCAGAAATGGTAATTAGCTTTCCTCCTGCGCCACCGGTAACATCTTTTGCAAACCCGGACCTGTGATCAAGCAGGTTTTCATAAGGAGTTGTCAACCCTAAAACAGGCTGATCCATTGTTTCCCAGAAATCATTTAATACCGCAACTGTATCATAATGTTGCCAAAAAGTTACTTTTCGGGGATTGTCATCCCTTTTCACCCAGGTGTCATCCATATTCAGTAGTGGTGCACCAACAACTGTTGCATTGCCCCAGTCCGGATTTTTAAGGGTTGCAATTGCTACTATATCATACAGCGGGCGCCTTTCCACTCCGTCCCTTCTAACACTTTCAAAAAGATTCACGGAATAATCACCAAAAGTATGGAAAAGCCCTCCTGATCTTCCCGGTATTGGAGGGTTAACATAAGGACCTTTCCCCGGCATGTGCCTGAACATTTCATCTACCGAAACCTTTACCTCATTCGACGACTCACAGGTAGAAACAATCTGGAATTCAACTTCTGAATCAAACATGTAATTTGCGGCAGGAATGTCACTGCTTTTATTGGGATCTTTCCATACGCATGGCCAGGGTGTTCCAAGCCATACAACTTTAATCTTTGGGATAATGGAGGGATCTTTTTCAATAGCAAGGGCAATATTGGTAATTTTACCAATTGCAATCAACACAAGTTTCCCTTTGTGGTTTTCATGTGCCTGCCGGATAATAAAATTTACCGCTTCATTTCCATCATAGTCTGATTCCTTAAGATGTGGTTTTATCGAATTAAAGTCTTTATCAGCTCCTGTCAAAACCGGTATTTTATCCCATTCCCCACACATTTTCACCACACGATTCACTTCTTCCGTTAGGCTTTTAATCGTACCTGCCCCCATTGTCCTATTTGTAGTAATTCCTTTGATATCAAAAATCCCCTGACTGAATATCAGATAAGCAATAGCATGCTGATCATCCACTGAATGATTTCCATCCGTATCAAGAATAACCGGGATACGATTATCCGGTACAGAAGAAATCATTGACCTTTCAGGAAAAGTATTTCGTGCAAATAAAACCCCCGATCCAAAAAATAACAACAATAAATATGTCAGGATATTATTTATCATTATTTTTCTCCAATTTAAAATTATATATAAAATACAACTTACCGTCCGACATGAATAATCCTTTTTGACCGGATATCCTGACCTACATTAAGCTTGCACAAATAGGTTGTCTGAGCAGGGAATGCCTGAGAATTATTTCCAATATTCCAGTTTATACTATAGTTACCTGGTTGTTGTTGCTGATCAACCAAAACTGCTATTTCCTTACCCGAAAGGTTATAAATAGCAAGCCTTACCTCAGAAGGATTGTTAACTGTATATGTGAATGTTGTATGGTCATAAAACGGATTCGGATAATTATTTAAAATATAATCCTCTTTAATCGTATTTATGGAAGTAGTAGAATCCGGAATAAACTCATAAGCACCCAGGTCCGGGGCACTACCATTAAAAGGTAAGCCAACATCTGTTCCAGCATCAATAAGATCACTCCCCTCCTTTAGTTTTAGAAAATCACTTTCAGGAAGGCTGCCATCAGGGTTTCTTTCTCCCATATTCGCAGAGAAGTCAATTGTAAGAAAGTCATCATCCGTAACCGTTATATTGTTAAGGTTCCAAGAATTATATTTATCATCGGCAGCATCCAGGCTTGTCCTGCCTATATATGAAACACAATTTCTTATCACACTGGTTTTAGGTGATTCCCAGAAATCAAAATCATGATAAGAGTTATCATAAGCACTGCAATTCATGATAGTTAAACCACCTCCCGTGTTAGAATTCTGGTCAAAACCGGTATTCCTGTTCTTCCAGGCAAGGCAATTTATTAATAAATTGGAAGGTTTACCCTGACCAAGCTTAAATCCGTTTCCATCTCCTTCAATATCAGCAAATGTACTGTCACGGCCATTGCCATATGCCCAACAGGACTCAAAACGATTATTTGAACCTGCCCACCAGGTATCAAAGCCATCGTCATTATTAAAAAATGACCTGCAGTATAACAAAGTATTATTGAATGGGCCATTCGTTGTTCCATTCACTCCCCACATGGCAATACCATCTGCATTAGAACCTGAATGCAAAACATTATTATGGAAGTCACAATTAATCATTAAATTATCATGCGTCCTGTCAGATACATTAAAAGCAACCTGAGCATTAACATGATGTACATCGAAATTCTCATATACATTATGGTGGGTATTAACCCCCGAGGTCTTGAAACTTGCCTGGGTAATTTCAAATCCTTTCAAGTGAAGATATGAGCAATTCTCTACCGTTACTCCTCTCTTAAATACAGGTTTGTCATTTAAATCATAGGCAACAAAATGGATCAGATTCCCGGGATCGCCTGACCGGCCACTTAAATAATGGTTGGAATCATATATTCCCGGCATAACATAAACTACAGTTCCTGGATTTGATAAAGCAAGGGCCTTCCCCAGAGAAGCATAGGGAGCTTCTTTGGTACCAGGGTTTGCATCATCCCCATCGGCAGCCACATAATATGTTGGCGGAGTAAAAGAAAGAAAAGCTGCACTTATATTTTTTTCACTGTCAACGGTAATACTTACCGGATTTATATTCCCTGTAAGATCTCCCTTCCATCCGACAAACATATGCCCGGCATCAGGGATCGCGTATAAATCAACAACTTCACCTTCCCATGCCCTGCTTTTTGTTTTAAGAATAATACCTGATCCTTCCTTTGTTGTGGTAATCTTATGCATTGGTGCATCTTCGGCAACAAAAGAGGCTGTCACATTTTTATCTGATCCCATCACAAGAGGCATTGGAGATATTGACCCTCCAAGGTCACCACTCCAACCGGCAAATTTGTATCCGGCATCCGGAGTAGCTTCAAGGTCAACAAAGCCTGTAAGACTTCCACTGCCAGG
Source organism: Bacteroidales bacterium (assembly GCA_024763075.1). Taxonomy (GTDB): domain Bacteria; phylum Bacteroidota; class Bacteroidia; order Bacteroidales; family VadinHA17; genus JANTGF01. The sequence goes on from JANTGF010000018.1 coordinate 36,916, forward strand.
AGTCACACTCCCATGGCCAACAATGGTTAATGTCAGGTTATAAGCAATTTCTTCTGCTTCTAAAGTGTTCGTTTTTTCAGATTTTCCAAATCTGTCAAGATTCAAAGATATCAGTCCTATTGCAAGAACTGGCATAATAAGCAGGGTAATAATTTTCTTCATATGTTTAAACTTAAATAATTCAATTTAATTTGAGATCAACAGGATCTTTAAATTTGACCTTTGATCTTGTTTCTTTGTTAAAAATAAGGCGTTCTCCTGACAAATCAGCAAAAACAACAGGAAGAACGGTTTTGAAACCGTTACTTCTTTGTTACTAACACACAGGTAATATTCTCATTATTTATGCATTACATAAATTAGCAGGGTTTTAGTTAAATTATCTTTCTTTGAAGGTTTGGCTAAAAAAGTCTGTGGCACATATTATTCAAGGCGACAAAGTGTAGTTTAATATAAATACTGCGATGCCGAAACCAACGAAGAAGATGAGCTGTTACAGACTATTAAATAATGCAAGCTTATTTGTTTATTTAGCAAAAAAGTTTGCTCTTAAAACCGCAACATTTCATATAACTCCTTAATATTTAGTTGATTTTGTGTTTTTCAGAAGATCCCACATTAGCTGCGGGGTGGCCCGGCTATGTCAACAATAATGAAAATATGCTTTAACCTCACATTGGAAAAAGAAAAAGCAAACCCGGCCAGATGTTTCCGTTAAAACACCTCTGCCGGGTTTGAGATTCTTACTTTCCGAAGCTGTAATTGTTTTTCAGATCACTCACTTAAAAAAACAATCACAGCTGAAAGTCTCCGGGTCTTTACTACCGGTTAATTAATAATTTCTTATTAGCAACTTTTGTGTCGCCCGCTTTTATCCGGTAAATGTAAATACCATTGGGAAGTACATTTCCTGATGCATCCGTTCCATTCCATTCTATTGTGTATTCTCCGGGATTCTGGAACTGATTTTCAAGTACCATTACCTCTTTTCCAACCATATTCATTACCGATATCCTGACCTCAGAACTCTCTTCCAGCTTATATTTGATGGTTGTGAAATCAGAGAAGGGATTCGGATATGCCTGCAACCCAAGGTCATCGGCACTATTGTCCTCTATCCCTGTTATATCAAGGAAGGTGGCGGTTACATCCTTATCAGCATCAACTGTCAGGATTAGCATTGCATTTGAGCTGTCAGCTGCACCTATATCTCCACTCCAATGCGAGAATTTAGCATTTTCACCCGGTGTTGCTGTAAATATAACCAATCCATTATACTCTCCACTTTCAGGAGAAACGGTTCCCGGTCCTACAATATTTATGGTCACGTTGTATTTTTTCTCTACAAATACAGCTTTCACATAAATATTGGAATCCATAACAATTGTTAAGGGATTATCTGTTCCCGTATAAGCACCTTCCCAGCCGGAGAATGTATAGTTATCATTAATCGGGGCAGCTGTTAGCACAACTGTTTCCCCTGACATATAAATGCCATCCTCCATTTCAGGGTCTATTGTAATCCCTCCAAGATCTACTCCTCCACTGTTTGACACCTCTGTTGTAAGCGAGTATCTGCGAATTGCCATATCAGCAATTGTAGCACTGTCCAATGCAACATTGTAAAACGCAAACTCATCAATTGTACCAAAGAAAGGTTTGCTCTTTTCTATTGATCCACCGATACAACTAGTATCAGCCACTGCCTCTTCAGGTAATAAAACACTAAGTTTTGTGTTTGCTACATCTTCACCATTCACATACAATGTCATAACACTATCTTCAGCATTTACTGTTAAAGCAACATGAGCCCATTCTCCAACATTAATGGTTCCTCCGCCTAAATAAGCATTTCCCATTCCTTCTGACCAGACACCCATAGTGGCTCCATAAGGATCATAGAACAATCCGTAATCAGCAGCGCCTCCGATATCATGGGCAAAAATGGCACCCCATTCGCCCCATGTTGGGTCAAAGACTAAGGTATCAGTAGCAGGATTGATCCAGGCAACAATTGTAAACGCCTGGGAAGCAAAGATCTCATCTTCAGGCAGGACAACAGAATTGTTGTTTGGATCAGAATCAGGATCCAGACCAAGAACATCGGGGTTAAACTCAATTGCACTTCCATATACACCTTCAACTTTATTGATATACATACCATGCTGGGTACCATCACGTAAATTTCCGGATACATCTGGTACCATATTCCCATCACCTGGGTCAAACTCATCAAAGCTATACATAACACCCATTCCAGGTTCCTTTCCTCCTGCCACACCAGCCAGTACAGCGATCTCATCATCTGAAAGTACCCTACCGTAAACTCTCATATCTTTAAATCCTGCATCAGCAAACCATTTAAAGTTGGTACTGTCAGGTGAGACCGAAGCTGCGATAGCAAAGAATGAATTCTGAACGTATTTAATATCAGGGTTATTTACTGTTCCGGCTTTAATGCCATCAATAAATGCAACACTACCACTTATGGTATCGTGGGTAACAGCAAAATGATGCCATGTACCATCAGAAAAGGATTTACTTGTTATATAATCTCCTGTCCAACTTGATCCATCCCATACATAAACTTTTACCCTTCCGTCATCGTCAGCACCTTTTAAGTTAATGCCATATGGATCATCCATTCCTGCTAACCTGGCATTTCCATCAACAATAATATCCTGTTCAACATTGATCCAGGAAGCAATAGTAAAATTAGGATTCTCAAAATATTTTGATGAATTTTCCTTACTGACAATTCCATACTGATCAACACCGTTAAAATGAATACCTCCGTCGATCCAGTTAGAATCATCTGTATTTGCAAGAATCATATCTATATTATTACCACTAACATCGTGTGCAATGTTGCCTGAACCTTCATCAAATATCCAACGGGCAACCAAATCAGGTGATTTACCAAGTGCCATTTGTTTAATTTGATTTTCAGACAAAACACCTTTGAAAATGGAAACTTCATCAATAACAAAGTCTTCCATAACGTTTCCTTCCCAGCCATCATGCAATCCTGCCCCCAGAGCAGCTGGTTTAAGTCTGCCGGTATTTGAAATTGGTTTTAATCCGGAACCCTGACCATCTAACTTACCATTCAGATAGATAATAACATTACCAGCATCATCAATTGTAAAAGACACAAAATACCATTTATTCAAATCCAGAGGTGTATTCGCTCCAAATTCAAGACCTCTGCTGTCAGAGTTAGTATAAAAATATAGTTGTCTTGTACTTTTGTTAAAACCAAACTGGATGTAGTCAGAAGTATTTGTAGCCCAGGTATAAATAGCTCCCCACTCTGTAAGTTCGGCATTTAGTTTTACCCAGGCATTAAAGGAAAATGAATTCATGGCAAAAGCAGAATCTTCAGGCGTTTTCATATAATCTCTCGTCAAATGGACAGCCTTACCACTAACACCATCCACCCACTCATACGGGTCCAAAGCATTTTCACTTCCTTCAAACAATCTTCCGGTAAACCCATTTCCTGAATGATCTGCTACCGTGTCACCTACACCTTCGTCAAAAGTCCAATATGCAACCAGATTATTTTTCATGTTCATTTCATCATATTGTCTTTTAATTTCATTGGCTGATAATGGCCCATCATAAATTCTCACCTCATCAACTACAACACCTTCCATTACATTTCCTTCCCAGCCATCATACAAACCGGCTCCAATTGCAGCAGGTTTAACAGTACTCGTCTTTGAAATAGGTTTTAATCCGGTACTCTGGCCGTCCAGTTCACCATTCAGGTAGATGGATACCGTTCCTGCATCGTCTATGGTTAAGGCGATATTATACCACTCATCCAGTTCAAGCGGTGTGCTTGCTCCAAATTCAAGCCCTCTTCCATCGGAACTGGTAAAAAAGTACATTTGTCTTGTACTTTTATTAAAACCAAACTGTACATAGTCACTCGTATTGGTACCCCAGGTATAAACAGCACCCCATTCCGTAAGTTCTGCAGTAAGTTTTATCCATGCAGAAAAGGTAAAAGAATTCAATGCAAAAGCCGAGTCTGCAGGAGTTTTCATATAATCCCTGGTCAAATGTACGGCTTTCCCACTTATACCATCAACCCATTCATATGGGTCCAATGCTCCTTCTGTGCCTTCAAATAATGTTCCATCAAGGCCATTTCCTGAAGCATCTGCAACAATATCTCCTGTCCCTTCATTGAAGGGCCAATATGCAACAAGGTTTTGTGCATTGGATGTAAATGTCAATACAAAAACTGACATAAAAAGAAATAAAAGTTTTTTCATAGTGCTTTGTTTTAAGTTAATAATAATTATTTTATGAACAATCCAGGTTCTCTTTTGTCCTTTGAACCAAATTTTTCTCTTTTATACAAGACAGCTAAATTGTAGTATTCGGATTTAAAGATATAATATCTTCATTAAACATTTCAGAAAAAGGGAAAAGTAACGGTTCCAAAACCGTTACTTATATATAGACACTTAAATGTAACATACTTATTCTCTGTCACATCTCTATATCAATGAGATATGATTTTATAAACAGCCCCTGTAAGTCATTGATATTCAGATACCAGCATGCTCTACATAGAATATATATATTTGGGTATCAAAAGGATAACACTTATCTTTATTCCAATAAAAAATAAGGAAAAATGTTCAAGCCAAATGACCAGCCGTCCTAAATTACCCTCAAAGCAGAGCTTAGAACAAAACAGCGCAAATTGCTTGAGTCTTCAAAAGAAAAATGGCTTAACAATCTAATATTGAGAACCATAAACAAAAATGATTTCAAATAACTGTCTTCAGAGATAGCTCCCTGATCCAATGTGGCAGTGAACATACTGGATTCAGCCTTGATATTAAGAGAACTCAGAGGGATAAGCTATGATGAATTGATGGAAAGCATAGTGTTTGGCTGAGTTTTTTGGTAAACTGTCAAATAAAATCTCAAATATACGACTCTCAGCGACTCCAATTTTTAAAGGTTTTTAAACTGGACTCATACAATCTTTTCTCATATCAAATCTTTCCCTTGTTTACTGGAAATATTCAATAATATTTTTATATTTTTGTGCCACATAATTAATTAAAAAAAATACAAATGGCTTTTGATATTGAAATGATCCGTAAGGTCTATGGAAACATGGACAAAAAACTTTCGGCCGCAAGAAAAACAGTAGGCAGACCCCTGACACTTACTGAAAAAATTCTTTACTCACACCTTGACTCAGACTACCCTGAAAAAGCTTATTCCAGAGGCGTTGATTACGTTGATTTCCGTCCTGACAGAGTTGCAATGCAGGATGCAACGGCCCAAATGGCCCTGCTGCAGTTTATGCAGGCAGGAAAGAAAAAAGCAGCCGTTCCCTCTACTGCGCATGCCGACCACCTTATTCAGGCAAAAATTCAGGCAGAAAATGATTTGAGCGTGGCTAAAACAACAAACAGGGAAGTTTATGATTTTCTTAGCTCTGTTACCAGCAAGTATGGAATTGGTTTTTGGAAACCGGGTGCAGGAATCATCCATCAGGTTGTTCTTGAGAACTATGCTTTCCCGGGTGGAATGATGATTGGCACGGATTCTCATACGGTAAATGCCGGAGGTTTGGGAATGATTGCAATTGGTGTAGGAGGAGCGGATGCCGTGGATGTTATGGCAGATATGCCGTGGGAATTGAAGTTTCCGAAACTTATAGGCGTTAAACTTACCGGTAAATTAAATGGCTGGGCAGCACCAAAAGATATCATTTTAAAAGTGGCCGGAATCCTTACCGTTAAAGGAGGAACAGGTGCCATAATTGAATATTTCGGAGAAGGAGCAACATCCCTTTCTGCTACCGGAAAAGGAACCATTTGTAATATGGGCGCCGAGGTGGGAGCAACAACTTCCACTTTTGGTTATGATGAATCCATTGAACGATATTTACGTGCTACAAGCAGGGATGATGTGGCAGATGCAGCCAACGAAATAAAGAGCAACCTGACCGGAGACCCGGAGGTTTACCTGGAACCGGAAAAGTATTTTGACCAGGTAATTGAGATCAATCTGGATGAGCTTGAACCTTATCTGAACGGACCATTTACCCCGGACCGGGCCACTCCCGTCTCAAAAATGAGGAAAGAGGCCGAAAGAAACGGGTGGCCTTTAAAAGTAGAAGTGGGATTGATTGGCTCCTGTACGAATTCATCTTATGAAGATATTTCCAGAGCTGCCTCCATTGCCAAACAGGCAAAAGATAAAAACCTGTTTGTCAAGGCCGGATTTACCATTACCCCCGGATCGGAACAGGTAAGATATACCATTGAAAGAGATGGTTATATTGATATTTTCAAACAAATTGGCGGAAAAGTTTTTGCCAATGCCTGTGGCCCCTGTATTGGAATGTGGGCACGTGAAGGTGCCGACAGGAAAGAAAAGAATACCATTGTCCATTCTTTCAACCGAAATTTTGCCAAACGTGCAGACGGGAATCCAAATACACATGCATTTGTTGCATCACCTGAAATGGTTACAGCACTGGCTATTGCCGGCGATCTGGGATTTAACCCCCTGAAAGATAAACTTGTAAACGAAAAAGGTGAAGAAGTAATGCTGGAAGAACCAAAAGGATGGGAACTCCCACCAAAAGGTTTTGAAGTGGATGATCCGGGCTACCAGGCACCTGCCGAAGATGCTTCCGAAATTGAAATAAAAGTTTCACCCGATTCCGAGCGGTTACAATTGCTAACGCCTTTTGAACCATGGAACGGAAAAGATATTACCGGGGCAAAACTGCTTATCAAAGCATTCGGAAAATGTACCACAGACCATATCTCAATGGCCGGACCCTGGTTACGTTACCGCGGTCACCTGGATAATATTTCAAACAATATGCTGATTGGAGCAGTCAATGCTTTCAATAAAGAAACAAATAAAGTCATGAATCAGCTAACAGGTGAATACGGAGAAGTCCCGGCTACCCAAAGAGCTTACAAAGTTGCGGGATTACCCACCATAGTTGTAGGTGACCAGAATTACGGTGAAGGTTCTTCCCGTGAACATGCTGCTATGGAACCCCGTCACCTGGGCGTAAAAGCTGTTTTGGTCAAGTCTTTTGCCCGGATCCATGAAACCAACCTGAAAAAGCAGGGAATGCTGGCCATTACCTTTGATAATCCGGATGATTATGACAAAATCCGGGAAGATGATACCATTGATATTACCGGAATGGAATATTTTGCTCCCGGAAAACAACTCACCGTTGTACTTCATCATTCCGATGGAACAAAAGAAGATTTCAAAGTAAATCACACATATAATGAAAATCAGATCGAATGGTTTAAGGCCGGTTCTGCTCTGAATCTGATCAGGGGACAGAATAAATAATAAAAACAGACATTTTTTCAGCCCGGTAGTTTTTGAATTACCGGGTTTTGTTTTTTAATCTGTGTATTTTAATGAGACTATAGCCCCCAACCCTGCCAATTTTTATGAAAAAATGTGTCTCAATTTATAAATCAAAACAACTTTCCTGCTTAAAAACCTCTCAAATTATATAATTTTGGCAGCCTTAATAATATGATGGTATGATTTATGTGGCTAATTAATACACCCGAACATTTAGTAGCGAAACTTCAACAACCAGACTCATGAAATCGATTCTAAAACATATCTATTTTTTAAATCTAGGTATAAGAAATAAATATGAAAAAAAAGAAAAAATAAGGCAGCGTTTACTCCTGATCAATATAATAATTTTTTTGTTTTTAACTTTTTTTGTTTTTTATGACTTTATTGTTGATTTCTTAATATCTCATAACTATTCGCAGGCAAATGCTCCTGTACTAATCTTTTGGTTAAGTTCCCTATCTTCTATCTGGCTAATTAAGAAATCAAGATTATTGGCTTCAAAGCTTTTGACTGCCTTTTTACCTCCGCTTATTACAATTAGCTATATATTTATTGATAATGTGACATGCGGACATTTTTTATGGCAACCCATTGCTCTCATAGGATTTTCGATTATCCCTGTTCTGGTTTTTGATTATAAAAAGGAGAAAACGCTGTTGTTAGTTTCAACAATCATTAATCTCCTATACATCATTTTTTATGACAGAATACTATCTATGGGAGTTAATAGCTACCATGTAAGCCTCTATCACGAACTAAATACAAATCCATTTATTTATAAAGCAGTTCAAGTATCGATTTTTTTATTTCTTTTTGCCTTAATTTACTTTTCCATAAGAATAAACAACTATCAACAACTCATAAATGAAAGAATAAATAAGTCTCTTTCAAGGGAACGGGATACTTACGCAAATCTTAATGCTGAAATGCAGGCCCAGCGGAATGCCATCAACAAATCCGCTTCTCTGGTGATTACGGATGAAAACGGGTACATTCAGTTCGCCAATAATAACTTTTGTAATACCACAGGATATTCAAGTAAAGAACTCATCGGAAAGAATCCCAGAATATTTAACTCAGGGTATCATGATGAAAAATTTTTCAGGGACCTATGGCAAACCATAAAAAATGGAAAAGTCTGGAGGGGAGAAATTAAGAATAAAAGAAAAGACAACTCTTTATACTGGCTTGATACAGCCATTGCTCCAATTTTTAACAGGAATAATAATCAGAAAGGTTATCTTTCGATAAGGTTTGACTGTACGAAAAGAAAAGAATATGAAAATGAGCTTGAAAAGTTAAATAAATCGAATAAAAATTTGATCTACAGTGTAGCGCATGATCTGAAAACACCCTTTTTGAACTTCCGGTCATTATTAAAACTGAATAAGTTCTGTTTATTAAATGAAAAAGAATGTTTGGATGTTATGAATCAATTAATAAGTGACAGTGATTATTCTTTAAGGCTTGTTAATGAATTACTAATAGCAGGAAGTCTGGAAGGACAGGATATTCACCTAAAAAAGAAAAAAATCCATCTGAATGAGTTCTTAACAAAAACAATCCATCAATTTGATAAACAAGTAATAAGTAAGCAACTTAATGTTGAATCTGATTTTCAGGAGGATATCCCATCCATAAGAATAAACGAAGATAAATTCGAACGTGCAATTGGAAACTTATTGTTAAATGCCATAAAATTTACTCCTAAAAAAGGACAAATCCTGGTAAAAACAAAGTTAAGAAAAGATAATTCAGTTATGATCTCTGTCAGCGATTCAGGAATAGGGATATCAAAAGAAATTCAACAAGACATTTTTAACAGATTTACAAAATATGGAAAAACCGGACTAAACCAAGAAAAATCAAGTGGCTTGGGACTCTGGATAGTGAAAAGAATCATTGAGCTTCACGGAGGTAAAATTACAGTTAAAAGTACACTAAACAAAGGAGCAACCTTTTCAATCCTATTACCTTTAGGCTGAGAAATATTTGAATAATAAAACTATCGGTTTTTATTTATTGAGTACATAAAATCGGAAGGTGTCATACCTGTTTGTTTTTTAAAAGCAATATAAAATGACGATCTTGATCTGAAACCCAACTCTCGGGCAAATCCATCCATTGAGTATTTTGGTATAAGCCTACTTTTCCCCATTCTTAAAATCGCCTCATTTATACGCAGCTCCTTTAAAAACTCAGAAAAACTTTTACCCATATACTCATTAATTACCTGTGACAAATAGCTTGTATTTGTATCCAGCATTTTTGCGAGAGAATACAAATCAATATCCGGGTCCAGGAAAAACTTTTCATTTATCAACCGCTCTATTTCATCAATAATCCGAATAGCAGTAATAGAACTAATATTTGAATTTTCATGCTTAACAAATTGTTTGTCCTTATCAAACTCTTCAATGACTTCCCTTCTTAAATTATTAACTGAATAATTTGATTTTGCCAGTGCAAAGATTTTTTCAATTAACAATTGATCTTTCTTTTGTTGCTCAGATATAGAATACAAGAGGTAAAAAGATAATGCAAGAATTAGTATAAAAGAAACCGCAAGAATAAGGAACAATTTTTTACCGGTCTGCTGAAAAAAGTAATCCGGATAAATGACCCCAAAATAAAAGGATTTATTTTTAGAAACAGGAATTTCTTTCAACTCACTATACCAATGCCTTCTAAAAGCACGAAAGTCAGATGGTTTTGATATATCATCCGAAGTCATCATTTTCTTCCTTGCCCTCTCAATTAAGAACTTCCTATCGAATTTACGATCCCCTTCAGGAAAAGTCTGTCCGGTTATAATATTCCTTCTTTCAGGTTCCGGAATAATATTAAAATGATCATCCAACAGAAAAGAAATACGTCCAAATCCCATATCAGGAAATCTTATTGCCGAAAAGATATCCTGAATCAATATATCAATTCCAACAATCAGATAATTCTCCGGATCAGATACCGGCAAAAATCTTTTTGAAATGGTAATACCAGGCAAATTTGAATAATAAAACTCATACGGATCGGAGCAGTAAACGTAATCGGTTTTCATAGTACTTTTCACCCACGACTTATCCAGTATTTTAAAATCTGAGTTCAGACTTTTCTCATCGACTAAATAATATAAAGAATCCTTATTTTTTGAGAATTTTTGTATCTCAATCGAATTTATGGCTGGTTCTGCAGGTAATCGAATCAATACTATTGAATCTCCTGTCAACCTGGCTAAAGAAAGAGCTCTGCCTGTCTCAGAAACAATGGTTACTGAAGAAAATCTTGGAAAATTATCCAAAATGTTATTTAGCTGACCAGGTAATGCTTCTAGTTCTTCTATATCATATTTACAATACTGTAATAAATCTGTAAAATATTTAATAAAGTTTGGAACCGGCCCGATACATTCCGAAATTTGTTTTGAAGCCAGCGTACAGTCCTTTGTCATCCGGCTAATTATCAACTTATTATCTTTGTTTCTGATATTTCTGAAAGAATAACAAACGATACCTGAATAAACAGCAATTATTGCCAGAAAAAAGAAAAAATATTTCTTATTTTTACGAAAAAAGACCATTCTATATTTAATATAATGCATTAAATTACATAATTTTAACGAATATCCAACCCTATTAAATGGATTTCCCGCTACATTTTCAGTCATTCCTACAAGTATAAAAACAAAACCAGCCCTAACAATCTATATATCTAATGATTAATTAAATCCCGGAAAGTAATTTCCTTTCTTTTTTAGAATCTTTATAAATGTGTTTTGATTTATAAATCAAAACACATTTATGGTTTTAAATTATGTCAATTTGCTCTTAATTGGCTGATACAGTGCTGAATGAACAAAATAAGCATTCTGTACCTAACAGAATCTCCTGAGGTATCACTAAAAACACAAAAGTTGTTTCAATTTATAAATTAGAACATCTTTCATTTCGCCACCTCTTTTATCAACACTTTTTGTTACTAATATTGTCAATACATAAAAATATTATTAATCAAAAACATCTAACTATGTTAAAAGAATTCAAATCATTTATTAGTAAAGGCAATGTTGTGGACATGGCAGTCGGTTTAATTATGGCTGTCTATTTTGGAGCCATCGTAAAATCATTGGTAAATGATATCATCATGCCACCTATCGGAATGTTAATGGGAGGAGTTGATTTCTCACAATTAAAATTTGTTATTCAGGAAGCAGGTACAGATGCAGCCGGCAAAGAACTGACGGAAGTAGCTATTAACTATGGAACCTTTCTTAATACTATTATTACCTTCATTATTGTAGCATTTGCCATATTTATGATCGTGAAAGCCTACAATAATATGAAAAAGAAAGAAGAAGAGAAACCAGCAGCTCCCCCTACTCCTACAAAACAGGAGATTTTACTTATGGAAATAAGAGACTTGATGAAGAAATAATAAAACATCATTTCTTAAACAGTTTGCCAATTGCATAACTGTTATCTTTTAAGAACCACCGGCATTCATTACCGGTCAATTTTCAGCATATTATTACCATTTTAAGGGTATAATCCTAGGTAATTAAACAACGATATTACAGGGATAAATGATATGAATAACCAAAATGAAGGAGAAATTTAATATACAAATTATCCAACAAATACAAAATCATAAACTAATGAAAACATACACAATTGAATCCATTGAGGGCATCGGGCCTTCCAACAGGAAAAAGCTTGAACGAGCCAATATCAGAACCATATCAGATTTATTGGATAAATGCCACTCACGAACCGGACGAAGGGATACTTCTGAACTGACTGGAATTAGTGAAGCAAAACTTCTGGACTGGACAAACATGGCAGACCTGTTCAGAGTCCGGGGTGTGGGAAGTCAATTCGCAGAGCTTTTAAAAGCTTCAGGTGTTGATACTGTTAAAGAGCTTAGAAACCGAAATCCTGAAAATTTGCATCAAAAAATGGATGAGGTGAACAGACAAAAGAAATTAGTAAGGCAAATACCTGGTCTTAACAAAGTTAAAATGTTTGTATTATATGCAAAAACACTTGATCCGGTAATTTTATATTGACTCTACAGATTCTACACTTTCAATACTTTCCGTGATATGCATTTGATAGAGAATATATAAACGATGGTTAAACAAAAACATATACTATTTATAAAGATCATTCAAATAATATCAATTATTGTTGTTTTGGTCCTTACCGGATCTATATGTGTTTCTTCACAGGAGATGAAGCCTGTGAAATCTTATCAGGGAGGCATTATAGCAGGTACCGATCGAAATTTCATCATTATTTTTTATAATGGTGAAACAATAAAAGCAAAAATTCTATCTGTAAATGATGATCTTATTACCATCAAGGAAAAAGGAGGGAATACACGGGATATACATAGGTCTTCCATTTCCGGAATCAAAGAAATACCTTTTGGAACTTTAGGAACGGCAGGACTGGGTTTTGGAATTCCTTATGGTACGTTGGGTTTCAACCTTGAAGTAAACTTACTTCCTTATTTATCGATAAACGGAGGCCTGGGGACTACTATTTTTTCAGGGATCGGTTATAGTGCAGGGTTAAAAGGATATATCCGAAAACCCGGACCCATCTGGAGGCCAAGAGTTTCCGTGTTTTATGGTGTAAACGGAGTGTATGCAGAAGATTTTAATCATCCTGCAAACAAAAAGTACTCCGGTTGGACTGTTGGAGCCGGACAGATTTTCCTGTGGCAACATCATGGATTCGACATTGATCTGATGTACATTATTAATTCAAATCTTTGGGATGAACACCCCGGAGAATACAGAAAATTCAAGATTTCATTAGGATACAGATATGCATTCTAATAATTACCTGAATATTAAACCCATGAAACATCCAAAACGGACAATTTCGTCACAAAAGAGAATGATTATAAAAGCTCCGTAGCCTAATACTAGAAAACGGGCACGTAAGAGCCCGGAAAAATATGAAAGAAAAATCAGTTTTGGCGGTTCCGATGGCTATCGGAAATGACATAACTAACAAATAGAATATTAGTTAATTACAAACATTTTAAGTTATGAAAAAAGTTATTTTAAGAAGGTTATTTGCAATTCAATGTATTGCAATCTTTGCGATGGCCGGTTTCAGTCAGACAAACTGGTCAGTAAAAACCACAAAAAACAGTTCTCTTGCCTTTAATGTGGTTAGTACGCTTTATCAGGATCTGGAAGGAAACATCTGGGTCGGCACTAAAAACGGATTAAACAGAATAAATGGCGATCAATGGGATACCTATACAAAATCCTCCGGTTTACCCCATAAATCTGTTACAGATATATGCGAGGATACAAAGGGAAATATATGGGTAGCTACATTTAAAGGCCTTGGCAAATTCAGTGGAGGAAAATGGTCGTACATACAAAAGAGTGAAGGACTTATTAATAATAAAGTTTTCACTGTCGAAACCGATTCCAAAGGCCGCATATGGGTAGGTACAAAAAAAGGAGTAAGTGTTTTTGATGGAAAAGACCGGAAAGATTATACTACTGAAAACGGTCTGATAAATAATTGGGTGACCGACATTATGGAAGACAATAACGGGAATATCTGGTTTGCAACAAAAACAGGAGTTTCGGTTTTTGACGGGCAAAACTGGAAAAGTTTCAGTAAAAAGGATGGAATGGCAATGAACTATGTCGGGTCAATGGCCCAAAACAGCGATGGGAAGATCTGGTTTGGAGCACTTAACGGGTCCTTTAGTTCTTACAATGGATCGGACTGGGAAAGTATTAAGAAAGGGTCAGGATACTATAATACCGCTTATATACTCATTGCTGTTATTGACGGGGTAGCATTTACACTGGTATTAGGCCCGGTTGCAGGTGTTGTTACTTTTGTGGCATTTGCCGCTTTAGGAGCACTTCCGTCACAGCCGGTACTTGTTTATATAGACTCGGGTGATAAAACCTGGCTTGCAACCCAGCCCAAGGGTATCTATATGTTTGATGGAAAAAACTGGATGCATTACTCAACCAAAAACGGACTACCCCACAACCGTGTAACTACTATTCTGGAGTCAAAAGACGGAAGCATGTGGTTCGGTACATCAAAAGGAATCGCAATATTGAAACATAAATCCTGAAAACCAGACGATATAGTTTTTAATAATTTCAGTGCGAGGGATGCTTTTATAGAAAATCCGGCCAATATTAAAATGCAAAAAGCCTTTAAATTTCAGACCGGGTTTTCTTATGGATCAACATTGAAACTTTTATCATTCAGTATTATAAAAAGAGACTTATTTTAAGATCATTCATACCCTATTAAATAATTAACAATTAACCAATTTTATGAAAACATTTAAAAATTTTATCTTACCATTGGCTTTTCTCACCACCTGGCTTTTTTCCCTGACCTCTTTTGCACAAGAGAAAGATACTACTTACTGGAAGAATGCTTTTAAAGCTGGTGCTAATATTAACCAGGCGGCATTCTCACCAAACTGGACAGGAGGCGGAGTAAAATCTATTGGGTTTAATGCCTATCTGAATTTTAAAGCAAATTATACAAAAGAAAAACATTCCTGGGATAATGAAATTGATCTTTTGTATGGTTCGATGAATAATGAAGGTCAGGGCTTGCGAAAAACAAACGATAAAATATATTTAGATACAAAATACGGACATGCACTTAACACGAAATGGGATGCATTTGTATCTGCCAATTTTTTGTCACAGTTTGCCAATGGTTACCGCTACGAAAAAGATGCAGGCGGAGTAGAACGGGATACCCTGATCTCAAAATTCCTGGCTCCGGGTTATCTGACTTTCGCATTAGGTTTCGAATATCACCCGGTTGACTATTTCAATTTGAGAATAAGCCCTCTCGCACCCAGGTTTACCTTTCAGACAAGCGATAAGGTTGCTCAAAACATAGATAATAATTACGGAGTTGAACCCGGGAAAAAAATGCGGTCTGAATGGCTGGCATTTCAACTGGTTGCCAATTTTGACAAAGATTTAACAGAAACCATAAATTTAAAATGGAGATACGTAATGTTTATAAACTATCAGAAGCTACATTTTAATGAAATTGATCACAGGCTTGACCTTACCATCAGTGCCAAAGTGGCAAAATACATTGATGTGAATTTCACACTCATTTCAATTTATGATATAGACCAGGACTCTTCCATACAGTTTAGCGAAGCACTTGGAGTAGGATTTGTTTATTCCATTAAAAACTATAAAGACGAATAGTTACTATTGTTTAAGAGCTGTTAAGAACTCACCTAATTCTTTAATTCATGGCTATAAGTAAAATAAACGACCTGCTCAGGAGCGCAGGTACAGGAGATTTGACAAAGCTTAAAGCATTATTAATAAATGGAATTGATATAAATGCTAAAGGTTCAAAAAACCAGACTGCTTTGCACAAGGCCTCCAGACAGGGGCATGTGTATGTTGTAAAAGCGCTTCTTATGCATGGTGCCAACATACATGCCTTAGACTATAAAGGCCGTACGGCATTGTTCCTGGCCTCTTCAAAAGGCCACAAAGCAATCGTAAAATACTTAATTCTAAGAGGATCAGATGTAAATAAAAATGAGAAGACAACAGGTAAGACACCACTTTTTGTCGCAAACGAAAATGGGCATTTTGAAACAGTAAAAGTGCTTCTGAAATACAATGCTGATATGGGGACAAAGGGAATGAAGTCTGGCCGTTCTGCCCTGCATTTATCATCCGAAAAGGGGCATACTAAGCTCGTAAAGATACTTTTGGAAAATGGTGCTGATCCGAATATTATACTAAAAAGTGGTGAAACACCCCTGCATTTAGCCTGTAAGTACGGGCACCCTGAGACTGTCCTCCTTTTGCTGAATGCAGGAGCAAAGAAAAATGTTCGGGATAAACAAGGGCACACACCGTATTTCTATGTACAACAATGGAATAAAACCAGCGGAAAAGAACTTGAGGTCATTGAGATATTGGAAAAAGCAAGGAAAGGATGAAATATAATAATCTAAACCAAAAAAAAGCAACACCATCTCCTGTCGAAAATGATAAATTTAATGGCAACTACGGATATTTTACTGACCTGAGAGACCAGAATAAATACAGATGGGTTCGCATCGGTTCTGAAATATGGATGGCCGAGAATCTCAGGTATAAACATCCTGAAGGAATTGTTCCCTCAAATAATTCCGAAAAAGACATAAATGAATATGGCCTGCTGTATTCATACAAAGCTGCTTTGAAATCCTGCCCTGAGAACTGGAGGTTACCCCTCCCGACAGATTATGAGGTTCTGTTTAAGTATTTTGGTAAGGACATAAAAGAACAGATAAAAAATATGCTCAAAACCTCAAAGCAAGCTTTCAACCTAAAACCGGCCGGAAGTAAGGATCTGAATAGAAGTTTTACCGGCCTGGATTCAGATGCCTGTCTTTGGGCTTCCACAGAAAATAGCTGCAAATCTGTTACATATTTACAAATATCTCCAGAAACAAACTGCATATGCAAGAATTATTCTATTGATCCGGATTTAAAGCAGAAAGTAGCCTGTTCTGTAAGATGCATTCTCAGAAGCGAAAAAGAAGAAGAAACTTTAATCCGGGATTATATGCTGAACAGGTATAAAATCAACAGGGAATATTACTCTGATATTGAAAATGCAGTGAGTGTACTTGTAAATATTGCCAAAAAACAAGGTTTTATTGCAACAAAAAACAATGGATACTTCACCTTAAACAAAGAAAACATTGAAGCAAAAAGAATTGGAAAGGTACTTGTAGAACTTGCAATGGAAGGAGTTTACACAAAAGGAAGCATTATTTCCATTAATATCAATATTCTGCTGGGGTTTGTAATTAATAAAGTGGAAAGCTATTTACCGGATGAGCAACATGGACAATTGAAATATTTATGGAGGAATACTGAAGGCTTTAACTAGTGTCTCTTAGAAAACGCCAAATACTGCGTTATTCTCGTTTTGAAAACGGTCATTTACAAAAGTAAACTTCCTGATTTTCAAAGCTTCGAAAGCCTTGTCTTTGGCGTCTTCTAAGAAGCCACTTGAAAAGTTAAGAGTTTTCTTAGAAGCACTAACTACTAAAATTTTACCGATTCTACAAGTTTTCAATAATTGACTTATTAGAAAAGGATACCTATTAAATCCTTTATCTTTTTGAAACTCAATTTTCGAATTGTTATTTTATTTAAACAACAATAAGTCAATAAATAATATAGTTTATTCTTTTT
This sequence comes from Bacteroidales bacterium, assembly GCA_024763075.1. GTDB lineage: Bacteria > Bacteroidota > Bacteroidia > Bacteroidales > VadinHA17 > JANTGF01. Next base: position 54,548 of record JANTGF010000018.1, read on the forward strand.
GAAAGAACTTGCTTAACTAATTACAAAATGGATCCCAAATATAACAAACTACTATTCTTATTAATCGGCTTAACATTGACTTTCTCATCGTTTGGCCAATCCGGTATTGTAGCCGGCCCCAGTTTAACCTGGATGAAGGCCACGGTGATGGAAGGAACCAAATATGACCTGCAAAACGGTATGGATGGCTGGGGGCCAAAGCTGTATTACCATTTTGGCTATAAATGGGAAATTCCGGTAA
>JANTGF010000019.1 GCA_024763075.1 Bacteroidales bacterium
AATATTAATTTACTTAAAATTTATTTAAAATGTCTGATTTAAAAAATAAGTTAAGGGAAAAGATTGAGGGCTGGAGGCCCCGTACCGTAAAGCTTTTAAAAGAATACGGTGACGTTTCTCTCGGTGATGTTAAGATTTCCCAGGCTATTGGTGGTATGCGTGGGGTAAAATGTCTTGTTACGGATATTTCTTATCTGGATCCTTTTGAAGGCATCCGTTTCAGGGGGTACACAATTCCTGAAGTTCTGGAAAAACTCCCAAAACCAGAGGATGGAGAAGTTCCTTTGGTTGAGGGTTTTATCTATTTGTTACTAACCGGTGATCTGCCAACCGGTTCAGATGTAAATGCTATTGCTGAGGAATTCAACACAAGGAAAGAAGTCCCTAAGTATGTTTTTGATGTACTCAATGCTATGCCTGAGGATACACATCCAATGGTAATGCTTTCGGCTGCAGTTGTTTCAATGCAGCGTGAGTCTGAATTTGTAAAAATGTATAACAAGGGTATGAGTAAAATGGTTTACTGGGAACCTACTTATGAAGATGCACTGAACCTGCTGGCCCGTTTGCCGGAAATTGGTGCATATATTTATCGTAAAAAGTATAAAGGGGGTGACATTATTCCTTCTGATCCTTCCCTGGATATGGGTGCAAACTTTGCTCATATGATGGGTATTGACAAGCCTTATGATGACATGTCACGTTTATATTTTATCTTACACAGTGACCATGAAAGTGGAAATGTGAGTGCTCATACCGGCCATTTGGTTGCGAGTGCCCTTTCTGATCCCTATTATGCCACATCAGCCATGATCAACGGACTTGCCGGACCATTGCACGGTCTTGCAAATCAGGAAGTACTTCGCTGGATCCAGGGTGTTATGGATAAAATGGGGGGTAAAACTCCTGATAAGGAGGAAATGAAGAAGTTTGTCTGGGATACATTGAATTCAGGACAGGTAATCCCGGGTTACGGACATGCTGTACTTCGTAAAACAGACCCAAGATACACCGCTCAAAGGGAGTTTTGCCTGAAGCATCTTCCGGATGATCCGATTTTTGAATATGTGAATACCCTTTATGAAGTGGTTCCGGATATTCTTAAGGAGCATGGTAAAGCAAAAAATCCATGGCCGAATGTCGATGCTCAGTCAGGTGTAATTCAATGGCACTATGGTCTTCGTGAATACGACTATTATACTGTATTGTTCTCCATTGGCCGTGCAATCGGAGTTCTTTCCAATATTGTTTGGGACCGTGCTTTGGGTTATCCAATTGAAAGACCTAAATCACTGACTACGGCTATGCTTGAAGAAATTGCTTTTGGCAAAAAGTAATTAAACAGACAGAATTTTTTCTGTATTTTTTAAGTTGAATAAAAATACCCCGGTGTACTCATCGGGGTATTCTTACTGTATGACAATTGGGTAATAATTACATGAAGCACTAGAGAAATTTGACCAGTGCCCCCCACTTTTTATCTACTTTAAAGTTTAATTTGAGGTAAAAACTTCCATGCAGGAAGTGGGCTTTTATAACTTTTGTCCCAATTCCGGCCATTCTTGCACTGAAATCTTCAATCATGGCACTGCCAATTCCTCTTCCTTTCAGCGAAGTTGTGACTGCGGCACCATCAAGCAAAACAATGTCATTTTCAAGGGGTATATAGCATAGTCCGCCAATTACATGATCATGCTTGTCAAGAACCAGAATGTGTTTATCCATTTCCGAAATGGTTTTAGGATAGTTCTCTTCAAAGAACAGACGATACAGTTGTCCGATTTCCGATGGGTCAATGGGCTCCCGGACTTTATACTTGATGCCATTCTTGTCAGTAAGTTCGGTAGTTACTACAACGTGCTCATCTTTATCTTCTCCTATTTTCAGCAGGTCAATTTTCTGATAACTTTGCATTCTGGAGAAAACCATTCTGCTGAACACTTCCCTGTCTTCGTCACAACTTAGAGTGGACTGAAGATCAGAAAGTTCAATGTGTTGAAACGCAGGAACCTCCGGGTTTTCATTGATTTTCTGTAACAAGGTTTCAAAGGCTGATTTTACCGGTTCTTCAAGTTTATCAAAATAAGTTTGAAAGTAAAAATTATATCGTACAATCTCCGGAAATTTGTATAAACGGAACAAACTGGAAAGTTCAAAGATCATTTGCTCTTTCGCAGATGATGTGGCTCCGGGGTTCAGAGTTTCCCATTCTTTATATTGATCAATGGCGTTGTAAAGAGCAATAGGCAGATAATAATGATTTTTTCTTCTTTCAATGTACTGTTTTAATTCATTTAATAGATCCAGTCCGTCATTTGTGACCAGAGTTTCTTTTTTAAGTTCTTCTTTCAGTTCATTAAAAAAGGAACCAGACTTTTCATTTCCAAGGATTTCAACACAAGCGTCAAAAATCCAATTTACATCCAGCTGTTTTTTACACCACGGGTAATGAGAGGTCGTTTTATTGTAAAAGTTCCAGATAAGAGGTTGAATCAGAGAAAGAGTATTAATATATTTTGTAGTACCTGTCAGTGACTGGATGGTTGCAGTTTCGAGATAGTCCAGTTCAGGTACGACCACATTTTCAGGAGTAATCAGACCTGGCAATAACTGGTAGTTACTTTGTTCCCAGACCTTAAAATATACTTTAATGGCTTTGATAATGAGTTTTCGCCATGCATTTGGTTTGTTAAGGTATCCCAGAGAATAGTGCAGTCCGGCATATTCCCTTATCTTATCCCAGCAGGTCAATTCACTCATGTGCCGGGCAGTAACAGCTCCCATTCTGGGTTGGGAACAGCCAAGTGCAGGTAAGCTCATGCTACCATATGGGTGTCCGGAAATGGCAGCCCAAAGATAGATCATTTCCATTCCTGAAGGTTTGTGAAGTTTGTCATTTAACATCAGGTTAAGATCATAATGTTTGCCACCGGTAGTATTAATACTAATCCGGTATCTCCGGTAATAGAAATTGGATGGCAATTTCGTGATCCATATTTCATTTTCCGGAACGTTTGTAAGCATAAAACTGTTCTCACCATAGGCAAGTTTAACAGATTGTTGCAGGAAATAAGTGCCAATAAAGATGTCTTTGATTTTTTCTTTTTCCTCTTCAATAATCCCCGGGTCGAACCATAGCTTTTCATTCCATTCGCTTTCTTCCAGGATATTAAAATCTTTACAGGTTTGTTTTTCGAAATATTTATTCAGCTCGATAAAATATTTTTTTGCAACATGGGCCAAAACCGGATCATCTCTGTGAAGGATCCAGCTTGCCAGTTCCGAACGGATGGGAATGTAATAATCCAGATTTTCCATTGCGAAATGGTACAGTAATCTGAGTAAATGCTTGAACTGTTTCTGCGTCTCGGGATCGGCTGGCCAGGTGAGTTGTTTGCGATAGGTAAACAGTCGCTGCCTAAGGGTCTCAAGTTTGTGTTTGCCAATTTCATTTTTGGCAATCTCCTTGATTGACTTTTCAGTCAGGAAAGACAGTCCTGACTGAATAAATGTAGGAAACATTTTACTGTAATCGTGATGTGGGTCTTTAAGAAGCAGGGTCTGGTATGCCTGTATTCTTATTTTTTCATCCTTATGGCAGGAAAGTGCTTCAAGCCGGCGACGGATGATCACAGCAATTCTCTCGTCATATTCCCCAAATACTTCTCCAATCTGGCGGGTACATGACAGTGCTGTGGACGACTCAGAAAATAAAGCGCAACACAGCAGATTATTTATAAAATTTATTTTTTGATCTTTTACAAAATTCAGGCCGGGAAATTTATTGTGAGGGTATGATTGTACCGGTTCTTCGGGAAGAAATACCTGAGCGGAAACCTTACCCAGGGGAATGTCCCATCCCTCTTTGCACGGACCAAATTTTATGAGGCATGGATTTCCCATCCATAATCTTGGTTGACGGACAAATAATCCCAGTTCCAGAATATCTGCCATAACTTTGTACTCAAGGTCACCTATGAGGTACACATTTTCCTTTTTTGTTTTTTTAAGAGGTAGATTTACTCCTGAAACTTTATTTTCAAGTCCATCTTTGGTTAGTACGATATCCGTTTCCAGAATCCCCAGATCCCTGTAAAACCATCTGGGGATTTTAACTTTTAATCTTTTATATGTCAGCAAGATAAAGTTGCTCTGGTAAAGTAATTCTATTTCTTCCTCAAAATTTGCACATATTGTTTTTCGGTTCAGGGAACCTTTGGGGGTTAACTCTCCTTTTTGTAAGTCAAAATCACGGTTAACCAATAAAAAGTTAATAACCCTTTCATAAGGAGCCAGGTTTTTATTTGCAGCAGTTACAATCTGATGAAAATATTCCAGTTTATTTTCGAATTCACCCGAAGCTTTAAGAACCGGATCATCCATATCGGGTACAATCAGGAGGGTATTATAAGGTTTTGCATCTCCAACAAGGAAAGTCCGTTTTATGCCTGGAACGCCTGTGAACTTTTGCTCTACTGTTCGGGGGGCAATGGTCTGGCCTTTATTATTTTTATAAATATCCTTTACCCTGTCAACAATTGAGTAATGACCATTTTTAGAGATCTTGAAAATATCTCCGGTAGGAAGGTATACTTTCTTTTTTTCTTCACCGGGGAAAGGTATTCTGTCGTTTGGGCCTGCCTCTTCAAGATAACGTGCAATATAGTGGCCTGAAATTTCTAGTTCGTTATTCGGTGTAAAATGAGTTTCAACACCGGGGAGTGGGATTCCAGTTGAATCATCAAAATATTCTCCGGGAGGAGTCATGGTGATCCCTCCGGTTGCTTCTGTCATTCCAAACCCACTGCAAAGGTTTACTCCAAGTTCCTGAAAAAAACGAAATGTCTTAGGCTCCAGATAACCGGCAGCTGACAATCCCCATTTTAAACGTTTTCCAACAATTTTTCTGAGAATTTTTTTTCGTTGTTCCATGTCGTGGAAGGTTCCCATTTGATCCTCAGCTTCTTCCTTTAACTGAGCCCACCTTAAGGGGATACTAATAAAAATACTGGGATTTACCTTGGGAAAAAGAGAAAGAAGGACATCTTTTGAAGGATTGCCTACAAATACATATTTCCCTCGCCAATAGATGGTTCCAAGCATCTCAAGATATCTGCCAAATGTGTGGTATAAAGGAAGATAACATAGTAATGTTTCTTTATTTCCTATGGTTGGTAAGGCAGCAGACCGTGCAAATCGTTTGGTTACAAGATTATAAATTGAGAAAGAAACACCTTTTGGTATTCCTGTACTGCCGGAGGTGAACATGGTTGTGGCAACATCTGAAATATTTTTTCTCTTTCGCCGGTCAAGAATTTGCGATATTTCTTTGTCGCTGTGACTTTTAGCCTGCTCGCCCAGAAAAAAATCATTTGGATCTCTTAAAAGAATGTTTGAATCGGTTACCAGAATGGAGTATCTTAACTTATTTTCATTTCGAAGCTCCAAAAGAATGTTATATCTCTGTGCTGTGTCAGTTACAACAATATTTGTACCCACTTGTTTGAAAATAGATAATAAAATTTCCTTGTTAAAATGGGCGTTCAAAGGTGTATCATAGATGTCGTAGAACAAACATGCAAGGTCACAACTTGCCGATTCAATACTATTATCACAAATTAATGCAACACGGGGTTCTTTTGGCTCAATTTCATAAAATACAGTTGCAATTTCTTTCATGTAACGATGTGCCTGTGCATAACTCATCTGACTTACTGTTGAACCTGACATATCCTGAAACAAAGTGTCGAATTGTTTTTCTTCAGCTCTCTGGTCAAACAGATCTTTTAGAGAATATTGGGAAATCCGGATAATTTTAAAAACTGCTTCGGCCCACCTGTTTCTGGAATCAGTATCCGGTAACCTTGTCAGGTAAGCAGGATTACTTGTGTAATTCAGAAAAGAATGCCAGATACTTTTTTCTTTTTGATTGATAGTATTCCCATGTATGGCCGATTCTGCAAGTTCCAAAAGAGAAATGGCTTTTTTTTCGCTCAGCTTTGACCCTGAATTCTCAAGGCTGGTGAGCAATTCTCTTAGTTCTGATAGATCCTTTTTCTTCATCCTGTAAAGTATGTTGTTTCTTTATATCAAAATTACATAAAAAATTATAGGTTTTTGTTCTTTCTTGAAGAATCCTGCATTGGAAATTTATTTAACAGCTCATTTTTTGCCTGTTTTTTTTCTTCAGGCTCATATTTTGGTTTGTTATCTGTTATTTTAAACTAATTTTGGAAGGAATTATGGAATGACCTGATCTATGAAATTTTGGAGTCTGCGACTAAAAAATAATCGTTATATTAGGAAATTGTTCTGTAAACCGTCAACTTATAGCAAACAATGGCATATAAAGGACTTGGAGAATTTATAAAAGACCTCGAAAAGAAAGGGGAACTGATCAGGATTAAAGCTCGGGTGAGCCCTGTTCTGGAAATGACAGAGGTAGTCGATAGAATCTCAAAGTTGCCTGATGGAGGAAAGGCTCTCTTTTTTGAAAATACAGGTACAGCATTTCCGGTGCTCATGAATTCAATGGGCTCTTATAACAGGATATGTATGGCACTGGGAGTTAATGATCTTGACGATATAGCCAGTGATATTAAGAAGCTGGTGATGGAACTGTCATCGTCCAGGGCAAATATGATCGAGAAACTACAAATCCTGCCTTTGTTGAATCAGGTTTCCTCGTGGATGCCTAAAGTAATTAAAGCCAAAGGCAGGTGCCAGGAAGTTGTTATTAAAGAGCCTGATCTTTCGGCTTTTCCGGTTTTGCAATGTTGGCCCCGTGATGGAGGCCGCTTTATAACCCTGCCCCTGGTGCATACCAAAGATCCGGTTACAGGCATCAGAAATGTAGGGATGTACAGAATGCAGGTTTTTGACAAACAGACCACAGGTATGCACTGGCATAAGCATAAAGTTGGGGCACGCCATTACCGTGAGTATAAAGAAGTAGGGAGGAAAATGCCTGTGGCTGTGGCACTTGGAGGTGATCCGGTTTATACTTATGCCGCAACCGCACCTTTACCGGATAATACGGATGAGTATATGCTGGCCGGATTTCTGAGAAGAAAAAAAGTTAATCTGGTAAAATGTCTGACCCAGGACATTGAAGTACCCGAAGATGCCGATATCATTATTGAAGGTTATGTTGACCCGGATGAAAGCATGGTGATGGAGGGACCTTTTGGCGATCATACCGGTTATTATTCTCTTGCTGACAATTACCCTGTATTTCATGTAACCTGTATTACTCACAGAAAGGATGCAGTTTATCCGGCAACCATTGTGGGAATTCCTCCTCAGGAGGATGCATGGATGGCAAAAGCCACGGAGCGCATTTTTATTACACCTTTACAATTTTCCGTTCTACCTGAACTGATTGATATGGAGCTGCCTTTTGCCGGAGTAGCGCACAATCTTACCATAGTTAAAATTAAGAAAGACTATGAGGGACAGGCTTTAAAAGTAATGAATGCACTCTGGGGGGCTGGTCAGATGATGCTGAATAAAATATTAATTGTGGTCGATGGAGAGGTTAATATTAGAGATTACCCGTCTTTAGCAAAGCATATTTTAAATGGTTTTTTACCTAAATATGATGTTTATTTTAATAAAGGGCCACTTGATGTTTTGGATCATGCAGCTACAAAGTTGGGCTATGGTGGGAAAATGGGGATTGATGCAACCCGGAAGACTGGAGGAGAAATAATTGCGTATTCCGGTAAAGTAGAATCTGCAGGTGAACTTATTAAAGCCAGGTTGCTGGAGTTTACCGCAGTGAATGAGGTGAATGTGTCTTTTTCGCAGGAAGGATTGTTATTGATCTCTCTTAAAAAAGAAGACAAGACTTCATTAAATACTTTCGCCGGAGAGATTTTTCAAATTAAGGAGTTTGAATCTTTAAAGGTAGTGTTTTTTGTAGATGAAGAAGTGGATGTAAATGATCTTGCTGTGGTAACCTGGATCAGTGCAAATAATATTGATCCCTGGAGAGATTGTATGATCATTGAAGGGAAAGATGGGAGTGCAGGCCACCTGGTTATTGACGGAACAAGAAAACAAAAAGGGCAGGACAACTTTAACAGAGACTGGCCAAATGTAATTGTTTCGGATGATGAAACGATAAAAGTTGTGGATAATATGTGGCCTTCCATGGGCTTGGGGGAATTTGTTCCATCTCCCTCATTAAAATACAAAAGCCTTGTAAAACCGGGAGGTGCAAAAGTGACCGGTATAAATCATAAAAGTGAGTAAGATGTAATGAAGAGCTTTTTTTTGAAAATATCATTGATCCTGATATTCCTGCTTGCTCCAGGCTGGTTTGCCCGTTCAGGGAATTTGAACAGGGAAATATTTATTTATACACCCCTGGAGGGATTGTCTCAATCTGTTGTGACATCCATAGCTCAGGAAAAAAATGGCTTTCTCTGGATTGGAACTGAGGATGGTTTGAATCAGTTTGATGGAATTGAATTCAAAATTTTCAGACACAATCCGGGTGATTCCTTATCACTTCCGGATAATTTTATCAGTGTACTGAAGACAGATGATTTGGGAAATTTATGGATTGGTACAGCAAACGGCCTTAGTTCATACAACAGGGAAACGAAGGTCTTTAAAAATTACCTGTTGGACGATCCGGTTTCCGGAATTACTTCTTTAAAATATATTCATGATATTTTACCGGATGGAGATCACCGGGTTTGGGTTGCCTTAAGAGATGCTTTGTTGTTGCTGGACACAGAAACCGGGAAAACGCTGGAGGTTCTTGGTGGTAATGGAATGTTCAGAAATAGTATTTCAGGTAAAAACGGAGGGCATTTGTTTAAACTGAAAGATAAAGTATGGGTTTTTACAAATAATGAATTCAAGGTGATCCATTATCTTAGAAATGATTCTACGGGTTTTGTCGTAAATGATTTCTCATTGCCGTTTCATCCGGATCAGAATGTCAGGTCAGCCTTTATTGATGGAAAAGGAAGGTTATGGTGTGTTACTGAAAAGACGGTTTATCAGGTTGCGTTGGATGGTAGCTATGCTTATACATCCTACAATATTCCGAGGTCGCCAAAACTGGTATCGGAAGGTATCAAGCAAATATTTCAGGATCACGAAGGGAATATCTGGATTACAACGGAGTACAATATATATGTAAATAAAGGCAGTGGATTTGTTCTGTTTGACTTTGGTGAAGAGTATTTCAATGAAGTTGGCAGGATGCCTATAACTGCAATTATCGAAGATTATTCAAGAATTTTATGGCTGGGTTCGCGACATGGATTAATAAAAATGGACCTGAAACCCAGGAATTTTGAGATTTTTGACGCAGATCATTTGCCTTCCCTTTCAGAAGATATAAAAAGTGTTTCTTCATTTTTTGTAGATGAAAGGAATTTTTTGTGGGTAGGAACACTGGGCAACGGACTTTTCCGGTTTTCACCTGACAGGAGCAAAATAATCAGTATGAATAGTCTCCGGAAGAACAAAAAGTATCATCTGTGTAATGATCAGATACTGAGTTTATATGAAGAAAAGACCGGGAAGCTGTGGATTGGAACCCGAGCAGGAATAATGATTTATGATCCGGAATCAGGTTCTTGTTACGGACTGAAAGAGGTGAAAGGTTCATCCTTCCTGGATAGAAGTTCTGTTTACAGTTTGGCTGAAGATTGGAAAGGAAATATGCTGATAGGAACAGGGGGTGGTTTAATCGTATATGACAGGAGCAAGAATGAATTTGAAAGTATCTGGAAATGGAGTGATGAACTGGGTCTTATTCCGGAAACCCGGATTTACACTGTTTATGTTGATGAAAAGAACAGATACTGGCTTGGAACTCAAAGCGGGCTTATCATTATTAACCCGGTAAGGAAGAATCTTCTGGAAGTAAACAAGACGGTTGACGGTGGTAGTTTTAATCGTCCGGTACAGGCAATTTACGTCGATCCCCAAAAAAGGATTTGGATTGGCACAAGAGATGGCCTGGCATCTGTGGATACTTTAACAATGCAGATAAAACCGCTTTCAAATAATCTGCCTAAAGTGAGTATTTATGGTATTGCTGCAGATTCCTCAGGATATTTATGGGCAAGTTCCAATGCCGGACTGATACGGTTCTCAACGATTGATTTTACCTGGAGGTTCTATAATAAATACGATGGCTTACAGGGAAATGAATTTTCTCCCGGAGCATGGTTCCAGTCAAAAAGTGGAGAAGTATTCTTTGGAGGTTATAACGGTTTTAATTCGTTTGTTCCGGATTCTTTCCGGATTAATCCTTACAAACCCAGACTGGCAATAACAGATTTCAGATACCTTGCTCCTAACGGATGGAAGGATGTTTCAATAACTGAGAAGGAAATCAGGCTTAAAACCGGCAGGTCGAATTCTGTTTTTATTAAATATTCTGTTCTGGAATATACGAATCCAATGAATAACCGGTCTGAATATATGCTGGAAGGATATGATAGAAGTTGGAAAGAAGCCGGAAACCCGGGGAATGCTATTTATTCTAACCTAAAAAGGGGTACTTATGTATTTAAAGTTAGGGGAGCAAATAATGACGGGGTTTGGGCCGACCAGGAAAGCACACAGGTAATACGGGTTACCACACCATTTCAGAGTACAAAACTGGCCTTTTTTCTGTATATACTATTTGCTGTATTGGCAGTTGTATTGTTCATCAGGTACTGGACACAAAACTTAAGAAAAGCAAATCAGGTCCTTAAAGAAAAAGAGGTTGCTGCCAGAGAAATTGCGCGGCAGCGTGAGGAACTTGCGATTAAGAATAAGAATATTACGGATAGTATCAGATATGCGCAGAAAATTCAGGAAGCTTTGTTACCTTCCGCTTATTATTTTAAACGCCTGTTTCCGGAATCTTTTGTGATTTTTAAACCAAAGGATTTTATCAGTGGAGATTTCTATTGGATTACTGAAAAAGAGAACAAACAGTTTGTAGTTTCTGCTGATTGTACCGGTCATGGAGTTCCTGGTGCCCTGATGTCAATGATCGGATTTGAGATACTGGATAAAATTATCAATGACCAAAAGGAATACGAACCTGCTGAGATACTGAATATTTTAAGCAAAGGTATTGAGGCAACCTTTAGCCGGAATGAGGACGACCTGTCTGTAAAGGATGGAATGGACCTGGCACTTTGTATGATTGATAAAAAGAATAAAAGGATGGAATTTGCAGGTGCTTTTAACTCATTATATCTGATCAGGGACAACCGTCTTACAGAAATAAAGGGTGACCGGTTTTCAATAGGCCTTACTGCCAACGAGTTGGGTAAACCATTTACAAATCACTTTCTAGAATTGGAGAAGGAAGACAGGATATATATCTTTACCGATGGATATGTGGACCAGTTTGGAGGCCCTAAGGGAAAGAAATTCATGTACAGGAGGTTCAGACACATGCTTTTAACTGTACATAAAATACCCATGAAAGAGCAAAAAGAATTTCTGGAAAATACGCTGGAATCATGGATGGGCGAAAATGAACAGGTCGATGATATTCAGGTAATTGGTATTCAGCCTCTTAAATAAAAGTTCCTTTTTCATGCTCGGTATTACACTGAACCCTGCACGCTTCTAATTTTTAATAAACTTTTTAATGATTTCCATAAGTTCTTCAATCTGAAAAGGCTTGCTGATATATTCATCCATACCTGCTGAAAGACAGGTCTCCCGGTCACCTAATAATGCGTTTGCCGTAACCGCTATGATGGGCACATGCGAATTTGTGCTTTCTTCAATTTCCCTGATTTTCCGGGTGGCTGTAAGTCCGTCCATTTCCTGCATTTGAATATCCATCAGTATCAGGTCATAATTGGAGGTTCCGAATTTATCCAATGCTTCCTTACCGTTCAAAGCTACATCGATATTCTTAATATAGTTCTTCAGGCCAATTAATAAAATCTTCTGATTAAGCTCATTGTCTTCTACCAGGAGAATGTTGGCTTCTTCCAGTTTGAGCTTTGCTTTTGAACTGATTTCATGGAAATCAGGTGTTCTGGCAGAGCCGTATTTTGTGAGTCCTGATTTATCTGGTATTAAAAAGGGGAGGGTGAAAACCAAAGTAGTAAGCTTGTCTTCCATGTTTACATTTAACTTTCCTTTTAAAGATTGCAGAATATGTTTTCCCATCCTTATGTTCAGTAGCTGTAGGTCCTCCTGCAAAGCTTCGGCTGAAATATGCCTTTCTTCAATATCAAGTACATTTTCAAGATTCTTTTTCGAATGGAAAACTTTAAAATTTCCAATCAACTGGAACTGGTAGTATGCCTTATTATTTGAAATTAATGTAAGAGAAACTGAAAAATCAATTTTTAACTTCTCCGGGATATTTTTGCTTTTAAGAAAGCTTTCAATAAATAATAAAAGAATTTGCTTTAAAATTACTGGATCGCCCAAAACCTTTTCCGGACCATTTTCATTGTGAAAAGAAAATGTAATATCACCTATCTCTTTTTTTGCATAAAAATCTATGGTACCCTCAAGTGTTTTCTTTAGGTCGAATCTTATATTCTCAAATTGTTTAATTCTGGTTTCCAGTCCGGAAGCTTCTGAAATTGCCTGAACACTGTTCACCAGATTATTGGTGGATGCTTTCAGCGTTTCAACAATATTCCTTTGATTTTCATTCAGGCTGGATTGTTCAAGTAAACTGTTTAAAACCACCATGTCATTCAAAGGAGTTCTCATTTCATGTGATAGTCTTGAAATAAAGTCTTTTCTTTCCTTTCTTGATCTTTTTACATCCTTTTTAGCTTTTTCAAGGCTTTTTTCAACTCGATCATACATTAGTCCGTAACTTAAAGTCCCAAGTAAAATGATAATATAATAGGATGTAAAGCTGATGATTGACTCAAGGGGTAAAGGTATTTCCTTGTAGATAAGGTTGTGAATATAGAAACTTGCCAAAAGAAGAAAAAGAATAATGCCACTTAGAAGGCTTCCTTTCCTCGGACTGATTAAAAATATGCACAAAGGAGGAAACAAACTAAACCAAATGATGTCCGACGGAAAGCTGAAATGGAAATTAAAAAATAATAAAGCAATAAAAGTATAAAATACTAAAATAGATAAAACAGAATATAAAAAATACGATTTTGAACGCCTGAACATAAGTATATTTGCAACTGCAATTATAAGTAGCACAACACTTATTGTACCATCCAGCACCTGTTGCCGGCCAAATACTATTATCGCCCTTGCTACGGAACCTAAGATAGTGAGTAGTAAAAGGCCCTGATTAATGATAAGTTTGTCAACAGGCTTGTCAGATTCAAAATCCAGGAGATTAAAAGAGAGGAATTTTAATATTTTTTCTGAAGTAATCATTGAATAAATTTAACTCTTATATTTTGCTGAAAGGAAATAAATCATTTTTAAAAATAACAAAGTTAATTAAACTTTGCTTATTTTATTCGTTCTTTTTAAAAAGGGCATATTTTTTGAAGTATTATTGAAAAAAATATTTAATTATGAAAAGATATTTTTTAGGTATTTTCAGGTGGGAAAATATAATCTATATTTGTTTTTTGTTTTATTTTTAAAATGATGGAAAAAAAATTTATTTACAGCTTCCTATTTACATTTCTCTTTAACATCAATGGTGTTTTTGCCCAGGATGAAAGAGATCTTATAAAATATACACATGAATTCCGGTTTAATGACGGAATCTATTTGAATTTTGAGCAGGTGAAAAATAATGCACCGCTTCCAAAGTATAAAATTTTAACGGACGCTGACTATCATGATCCGGAGTTTTTTGATAAAGTGATGAAACACGATGTCATTTATTATTTTGATGACAAAGGGGTGAAGCAGGAACTTTCGTTGGAAGACATCTGGGGTTATTCGAGGAATGGTGTCCTTAATATCAGGATGGGCAATGATTTTAGCAGGATTTCTATTTTAGGTGGGATTTGTCACTTTGTCGGAACGGTTACCAATACCGATACACGCTATTATGATCCTTATTACAATCCGTATTACAACCGGTATAATCCTTACAGTTATTATGGAGGTTACGGTGGATACAATAATTTCTATTATCCTCAGCAGGCAGAAACCTATACCCGGACTGAAATGAAGCAGTTTATTCTTGATTTTGAAACGGGTAAGGTAATGGATTATTCGGTTCAGAATGTTGAAATTGCATTAATGCGTGATCCGGAACTTTACGACGAATATATGGCACTTAAATCAAAACAGAAAAAGCAGCTCAAATTTCTTTATATCCGGAAGTTCAATGAAAGAAATCCTGTTTATTTTCCTAAATAGTGCTTCTAAGAAAACTCTTAATTTTTCAAGTGGCTTCTTAGAAGACACCAAAGACAAGGCTTTCGAAGCTTTAAAAATTAGAGAGTTTACTTTTGTAAATGACCGTTTTCAAAACGAGAATAACACAGTATTTGGCGTTTTCTAAGAGACACTAAATAGAAACAGTCAGTTTTTAAAAAATAAGTGACTCCCTTTCAAAGGATAGTTCCAATATGTTTTTAAAACCAATTGAAATCTCAATACATAGGTTTTCCCAAATAATTTTTTATATTTGTTTACCTATAAGTATGAACCTTTAGTTTTTCAAGAATTTTAATTGAGTACTTCTTTTTAAGTCACTTAAAAGTTAAATTTATATGCATATGAGGAAATATATTATTTTGTTACTGAGTATGTGCAGTCCGTTTTATTTTGCCAAAGCTCAATCCAAATTGCCTGAAAAGAATGAGATAGTTTGGTTTTTCAATTCGAAAACAGGAATTGTACTGGAAAATGGTTTTTCCTCTTTTTATAATGCATATATTAAAGATGCCGTAAAAGAAAATTGGAAAATTACCCCATATGAGTTTATAAAAACGGACGAGTTTGAAAAGAGGATGACGGATAGCAGCTATTCATTTTTGGTTCTGACAAATACACATTTTGAAAGGGATAAAGCAGATGCTGATTACAATTTCATTAATCTTTTACTTGGGAAGAAAGGAGTTAAAAATATCACTGAAATGCCTGAAATGGGATCACTTCCGTTGTCATATACCGACAATGAGGATGATGATTATTCATATAAATTAAGTGTAATGATTGAGTTTCTCCAAAGTAGAGCCGGGTTAATGAAAGAAAGGCCCGATTTCCTCTCTATGAGATATCTTAAATATTACAATAAAAATACCCCGGAAATAAAACTAAAAACTTTGTGGGTCCTGGAGAAAAACCTGGCTCCTGAAATAAATTCTTTGGATAAAATAAGAAAAACCTATCCTTATGAAATTAAAATTGTTACAGAAGAAGAACTGGAAGATGCCATTGCAAAGAAAAAAGACTATCTGTTTCTTCATTGTGTAATGCCTGAAGAAAAAGGGAAAGAGGGTTGGACGTTTAAGATGATTTTTGGTATTGCCGATGGCCGGTTGTATTACTATAATAAGCATACAATTTCGTCAAAAAAACCTGCCGGCCTTCTGAAAAGTGATTTGAAAAAGATGACAGGTAAAAATAAGCTTTTCTAAAATATTAATACTTTCTGACTTTAATTTTATGGAAACACTTTCTGATATTCCTGAAAAAACAAAATTAGATCCCGGACAAGAGAAAACATGGGCCATGTTATGCCACATAGCTAGTTTTGCATATTTTATTCCCCTGGGACATGTTTTAGGTCCGCTCATTGTCTGGCTCATTAAAAAAGATGAATCGGAACTGGTGGATGACCAGGGAAAAGAATCTCTAAATTTTCAGATTTCCATGACCATATATCTGGTGATAGCTATACCATTCGTGATATTACTTATTGGCATTCCCCTATTGATTGCCCTTGGAATACTGGATGTTGTACTGGTTGTGCTGGCTGCGGTAAGTGCTGCCCAGGGAAATCCCTACCGGTATCCCCTCTCAATAAAGTTTATTAAATAATCGGTTATTGGAGAGGCTGCTATGCTTAAATTGATATCCGGGTATTAGGGTGTATTATTTTTATGTATTTGCAGAATATTAAACAAGTTAAATTGTTTTAGTGAGAAGTTCAGTAAAAGCTATCAAAATGAAAAAATCAGCTTTTAACAGTTTTAACTTCCAGGGAATACCTGAACAATTTGGTTGTGAGGTAGTAGAATTATGAGGAAAAGGGGAGTACGTTGGTTTATTCTGATTATTGGCCTGCTGTTAGGAATTATTACAGATAGCACTGCCCAGGAAAGCGAAAAACCAGTTAAACTTTTTAAAGATACGCTTGACGGGGCTTTTGATATAAGTCATTACCTTCTTAACCTGCATGGTTTTTTACCTGTACCTACCATTATTACCGAACCGGCAGTTGGGTATGGTGGTGCTCTGGCCGGAGCTTTTTTTATTGCAAAGAAAGAAACAGGAAGGAAAAAGTTCAGAATGCCTGATGTGGTTGGAGCAGGTGGTGGTTATACCCAGAACAAAACATGGTTTATAGGAGCCGGGTATTTTGGTTTTTGGAAAGACGATCATATCCGGTACAGGGGAGTTTTAGGGTATGCCGATGTTAATCTTAAATATTACGGAAAAGGAATTGATTTTCTGGATAAGAATCCAGCAGAATTCTCTATTGGTGCTTTTGGATTTATGCAACAGGCTATTTTTAGGATAGGGGAGAGCCGGTTTATGCTGGGAGGTAAATATATTTATTCAAAAACCAAGGTTACGGCTTTTGAGGATAGTAAATTGCCCTGGGTGGATCCGAGGGAGTTTAATCTCACCAATAGTGGAATTGGAGTGATTGGAGAATATGAGAATTTTGATAATATTTTTTCTCCGAACAAAGGCTTTCGCATCAACATTACATACAATCAATATCTGGATTTTCTGGGCAGCGATCGTAACTTTGGTCGTTTAAACAGTTTTGCTTATTATTACTTGCCGCTAATTACCAATAAATGGATTTCCGGTTTCAGGCTCGAATTCCAGATGGCTACTGGTGATACTCCGTTCTATGCTTATCCTTTTCTGATTCAACGGGGAGTTCCTGCAATGCGGTATCAGGGTAAATATACTATGGTTGCTGAAACTGAACAATTGGTGATGCTGACCAGAAGATGGGGTGTGGTTGGTTTTGCAGGTTATGGGAAAACTTTTAATGAAGAAATAAAAGGAGGTTCAGCCTGGAATGCAGGAATTGGTTTTCGTTATCTGATGGCGAGAATTTTTGGATTAAGGATGGGCCTTGATGTTGCCAGAGGTCCTGAAGAATGGGCTGTTTATGTTGTTTTTGGAAATGCATGGTTTAGATAATGGTAAGATAATAGATTTATAGGGCTATTGAATTACTTATTTACGCCTGATTCACATAACCAGTCTTTTTTTATAAGCATTCCCATTGGAAGGAGTGAGAGAGCCCAGCAAAAACAGTTGGATAAAAAAGAGGAAAGCTGAAAAAAAACAGCGAAAAACAATAAATAAACCAATTAATATTTTCAAATACAAAAAAATCCGGTTAATCTTTTTAGGTTAACCGGATTCTTTTTTTTGTTGAGATTAAAACCTTCGTAAACTTTCCTATCTTTGCAGTTTAATGAAATAAACTATAACCTGATGGCAGTACAAAAACCCTCTATCCCAAAAGGCACAAGGGATTTCGGGCCATATGAAATGGTAAGAAGGAACTATATTTTCAATATTACCAGGAAAGTCTTTGGAAAATATGGCTACCTTCCGCTTGAAACCCCTGCGATGGAAAATCTCTCTACTCTTCTGGGAAAATATGGTGAGGAGGGAGATAAGTTATTGTTTCGGATTCTTAATTCCGGAGATTTCCTTTCAAAAGTTGCACCATCCGAAAAGAGTTTGCTGAATTCTCAAAAACTGTTAAGTCAAATTTCTGAGAAAGGTTTAAAATATGACCTGACTGTTCCTTTTGCCCGGTATGTAGTGCAACACCGGAATGAGATTACTTTTCCGTTCAAACGTTATCAGATTCAACCGGTCTGGCGTGCCGATCGCCCACAAAAAGGCAGGTATCGTGAGTTTTTTCAGTGCGATGTGGATGTAATCGGGAGTAAATCTCTTTTATCAGAAGTTGAGCTGATTCAAATTACGGATGAGGTTTTTTCAATTCTGGGGATTGATATTAAAATCAAGATAAACAACAGAAAAGTACTTGCCGGTGTGGCTGAGATGATGGGAGAAGCCGGCCAGATGATGAAAATTACCATAGCCATTGATAAAATTGATAAGATGGGATTAGAAAAAGTAAACGAAGAATTACTTCAATCAGGTATTCCACAGAAAGCGGTAGACAAATTACAACCCATTCTTATGTTTTCAGGAGGAAGGGAGGAAAAACTGGCTTTGTTGAAGAACCTCCTGGCCGGTTCAGAAATTGGAATGAAAGGTGTTGCAGAACTGGAGCAGGTATTTTCTTATCTGTCCGGACTAAATATTCATTCAGAAGTGGAAATAGACCTTTCGTTAGCGAGAGGTCTGAATTATTATACCGGAGCAATTCTGGAAGTTGAGGCAATGAATGTAAAGATGGGAAGCATTTGCGGAGGTGGTCGGTATGATGATCTGACGGGTATTTTTGGCTTGAAGGATGTTTCAGGAGTTGGTATTTCATTTGGAGCTGATCGTATTTATGATGTGATGTTGCAATTGGATCTTTTTCCCGCCGGTCTGGAACAAACCACGCAATTACTATTTGTTAATTTTGGTGAAAAAGAAGAAGAATATTGCCTCAAATTGTTGGATGGCGTGAGAAAGGCTGGTATTTCAGCTGAGATTTATCCAGATCGTGTAAAAATGAAAAAGCAGATGATTTATGCAAATAATAAAAATGTGAAATTTGTGGCCTTGGTGGGTGAGAATGAAATGCTGGAGAAAAAGATTACTCTTAAAGATATGGTGACGGGTGAACAGGAGAAGCTTACCCTGGATGAACTGGTAATGAAACTAAAATAGAAATAGCAGCAGTACATTGATTATTTGCATATTTGAAAATTCCGGGAGTTTTAATTTTATTTAATTAATTGCGATGATTCATGAAATATCTTCCAAAACGATTGATTTTGATCTGATTCGTATGCTTTTGGAAAAGAAAGTAAAAATCAAGCTTTCAGGTGAGGCGAAACAAAAAATAATTAGTTGCCGTAATTATCTTGATAAAAAACTAGAAGATTCTGATGAGCCGGTTTACGGCATCAATACGGGTTTTGGAGCCTTGCATGATCGTTCAATATCAAGGGAGGATCTGGGGACTCTTCAAAAAAACCTCGTTATGTCACATGCCTGCGGTATGGGTGATGAAGTACCTGAAGATATTGTCCGGCTTATGTTGTTCCTAAAAATACAATCATTATCATACGGTCATTCAGGAGTGCAGTTATCCACAGTTGAGAGGTTGATTGAATTCTATAACAATGATGTACTGCCAGTGGTTTATCAATATGGTTCATTGGGCGCTTCCGGTGACCTTGCACCACTGGCTCATATGAGTCTCCCCTTGCTTGGCCTGGGAGAAGTAAACTATAAAGGGAAAAGACAAAAGGCAGAAGTTGTTTTGGGAAAATTTAACTGGAACCCCATTGAATTAAAGAGCAAGGAAGGACTTGCTTTGCTGAACGGAACCCAGTTTATGAGTGCTTTCGGAGTTTATTGTGTTTTGAAAGTATTTAAACTTTCACAGTTGTCGGACATGATAGGTGCCTTATCTTTAGAGGCTTTTGACGGAAGAATTGAACCTTTTTATGATCAGGTCCATCAGATCAGACCTCATAAGGGACAAATCAAAACAGCACGCCGGATCAGATATTTATTAAAGGAAAGTGAGCTGATAGCAAAAAAAGGAAAGGCCGTTCAGGATCCCTATTCTTTCCGCTGTATCCCTCAGGTTCACGGGGCAAGTAAAGATTCAATAAACTATGTTGCCTATGTTTTTAAAAATGAAATAAATTCGGTTACGGATAATCCTACTATTTTCCCGGAAGATGATCTGATCATTTCTGCCGGCAACTTTCATGGACAACCACTTGCACTTGCCCTGGATAATTTATCTATTGCCATGTCAGAGCTTGGGAATATTTCAGAACGGAGAACCTATCAGTTACTTTCCGGCCAAAGAGGTTTGCCACCCTTTCTGATTGCCAACCCGGGTCTTGACTCAGGTTTTATGATTCCCCAGTATGCGGCTGCCTCTATGGTAAGCCACAACAAACAGCTTTCAACTCCGGCATCTGTGGATTCCATTGAATCCTCCAAGGGACAGGAAGATCATGTAAGTATGGGTGCAAATGCTGCACTGAAAGCTTACCAGGTATGTATGAATCTTGAACGGATTCTGGCGATAGAGCTTTTTAATGCCGCCCAGGCGCTGGACTTTCGAAGACCTGGGAAGACTTCTCCTGTACTTGAAGACTTTGTTGCCAGGTACAGGAGGGAAGTGAAATTTATTTCGAAAGATAAACCTATGTACGACGAAATGAATAAATCTGTAGATTTTTTAAGAAATGTAAAAATCAGTCTTCCTGACCCATAGCCATTACTTGTATTTTAATGAATAATTTTAAGTATATTTACTTTGATTTCGTATCTAATTAGTTAAATATTTTAATAATGACATTAATAATAAAAGGTGAGGGATTAACAATCAATGATGTTGTTGATGTAGCCAGAAACAATAAAAAAGTTAAGTTGCATGAGGGTGCTGTTTACCGGATTGTTAAATGCAGACAGATGCTTGAACGAAAGATGGATGCCGGGGAAATAATGTACGGTGTAAACACCGGTATCGGAGAATTTTCAGAAGTGATGCTGACGGATGACCAGGTAAAGGAATTTCAAAAATATTTGATTTATAACCATGCTGCCGGCATTGGAGATGCCATGCCTGTGGATTATGTACGTGGTGCCATGTTGTGCAGAATTAACGTTCATGCCCACGGGAATTCAGGTTGCCGTCCGGAGATTACCCAAACACTGGTTGAGATGCTGAATAAGGGGGTAACACCCTATGTTTGCCGGAAAGGCTCAGTTGGTGCATCCGGAGATCTGGCCCCAATGGCCCAGATTGCACTCTTATTATTAGGCGAAGGTAAAGCTTTCTATAAAGGAGAATTGCTGGATGGTAAAGATGCAATGTCCAGAGCCGGTATTAAAATTCCGGGTCTAAAGGCAAGAGACGGGCTCGCAACGATCAATGGGTCAAATGTATTGACAGCAATGAGTGCTTTGTTCCTCTTCGATGCAAATAACTGGTTGAAACAGGCAGAGATCGCTGCAGCCATGTCACTGGAAGCTCTTAAAGCCAATATGAAGCCATATACTCCGATATTGCATGAAGTTCGGGGTTTCTCTGGTGCTGTACGAAGTGCCAAAGCAATTCAGAAACTAATAAAGGGAGGTGATCTGGAACTTGGGAAAGTTGCCGCAAAAGTACAGGATGCTTATTCAATGCGTTCTACTCCTCAGGTTATCGGGGCAGCTCATGATGCACTGGCTTATGCGAAATCACAGGTGGAAATTGAGCTGAACGGAGTAGGAGACAATCCTGTTTTCTTTCCGGATGAGGATTTGCAGTTGTCCGGAGCAAATTTCCAGGGTACACCGGTTTCCTTACC
This sequence comes from Bacteroidales bacterium, assembly GCA_024763075.1. Lineage (GTDB taxonomy): Bacteria > Bacteroidota > Bacteroidia > Bacteroidales > VadinHA17 > JANTGF01. Next base: position 21,591 of record JANTGF010000019.1, read on the forward strand.
CATGGATATGGCAGGTATTGCAATTACGATGGTGAGTGTGATGTCGGAAAGGCGCATGAATCGCTTGAATAATCCTGCGCTTAGTGCAGGCCTGCCGGCATTTTTAACAAAAGGTGCGGGTATGTTTTCCGGATTGATGCTCAGTCAGTATACTGCTGACATGCAAATTGTTGAACAACGACTGCTTTCGGCTCCTGCATCGGTGCAATCCATCCCTGCTGCAGCCGACCAGGAGGATTTTGTTTCAATGGGAATGAATACCGCTATTAAAAATTTTCAGATCCTTGATAATGCCCGGGGAATTTTAGGAATTGAATTTATGGCAGCTGCTCAGGCACTTGACTTCAGGGAGTATGCTTTTGGAAAAGGGGTTGTTAAGGCCCGGGAGGTTGTACGAAAGTATGTTGATTTCCTGGATATCGACAGGCCTTTATACAAAGATCACAATGCTATGAAAGATCTCGTAGAATCCTGTGAAATTCTGAAAGCAGTGGAAGCTGAAGTAGGACCACTGGAATAGAACCTAAAAAAGGCAGAGGTTTTTATTTCTCTGCCTTCATGTAACTTTTGATATAATAAAAGCTGTGGGGTTCTTTGGTTAATAGCGGGGGTTGTTTTTTTCCCGTTGGTTTCTGAGCCTTTTCAGCAACATGGCTTTGTATTGATTTTCTGCCTGATACAATCTCATGACTTTTTGAATGGGCAAAACTTTTTTGAATTTTTGATGGTATTTTGTACTGAGCTCCGCATCTTTTTGTATATAACTGATGTAATCATCCGACATTTTTTCAATTTCTTTATCGTTTAATGAGCCGTAATCATTTCTAAACTTTTTCTCAAGGTTAATTTTATTTTTTTGGTTTTCGGTTTTTTCTTTTTGATAAGCATTATACACCGGCCAGAATTTTTCAGCTTCTTCAGGAGTAAGCTGAAGTTTTTGAGTGAAAAATGCAATTTTCTCGGCATTAAGCCTTTCCATTCGTTTTTCAAAATCGCGTCCCTGCGCATTTAACTTAGAGGGAACCCATAAGGAAAGAAAAAATAAGAAACTAAAACCCAGGATTGTTTTCATATTATTTGACTTTAATAACCATTCCGTTTGTTCAGATAATTTATAATTCGCTGTAAAGTGTTAATTCATCAATTCCTTCATCAACCAGATAGCTGATAATGGATTCTGATTCAGCATCGTTTGCCGAAATATTTTCATTCTTACCAATAGGAATATTCTCCAAAATGGTAGCTTCATCAAAATCACTTGTGTAAAAGCTGACATATTCAATCGCATCATTTTTGGAAATATAATTATGCCCCTGTTTGAGCCTAAAATATTGAATGCCAAGATAACTGAGAAAAATCAAACCAAGAAATGAAGCTGCATAGGCAAGAAGATGTTTTAACCTGAGCATCTTATTTTTATTAGCTGGTTCCTGATTATCCGCAGAATAAACCGATTCCAGTATCTTTTCGGGTAAGCTGTCAAAATACTGATCAGTAACCCTGAAAGGATTTTCCTTTTTTAATTTATCGAATATAGAATCTTTATTGACCACCTCTGTTTCTTGTTAATTGCGCCTTGTTATTTGTTTTTAACTGACTATTAGATTGTAAAATAACAAAAAGGTTTAACCATCTTTAAAGAATTCTTCAATTTTTTTTCTGGCATGATAATAAGAGGCTTTTAAGGCACCTACAGACAGGTCCAGTATTTCTGCAATTTCCTCATATTTTAATTCCTCAAAATACCTCATATTAAAAACCAGTCTCTGTCGTTCGGGGAGTGACAAGATGGCTTTTTGAAGTCTTATTTCAATTTCATCTCCATTAAAATATTCATCTCCGGAGAGGGAATTGCCCAAGAACTCTTCATAATGAACGATACTGTTTTTCTTTTTTGTTTTAAGCAGCGAGAGTGCCTCATTGGTTGCAATTTTATACAACCAGGTATACAATTGGGCATTGGATTTAAAGCCTTCCAGATTTTTCCAGACCTTTATAAATACATTCTGAATTACATCATCCGCATCTTCATGAATAATGACAATTTTCCGCACGTGCCAGTAAAGTCTTTTCTGATACTTTTCCACAAGCAGCAAAAAAGCCCTTTCTTTCTGGCCTTCCGTTTGGAAAAGCTTAAGAATTTCAATGTCTTTATAATCCGTCAAAACTCTTTAACTATCTGTTTGTAAACTAACTGTGATTAAAGTCTTTGATATTCAGCAGAACAGTACTAACTAATGAAGCTTAACTGACTGGGAGCTTCCCGACCTGACAACTATTCTTTTCTCAGAGGTATAATAGATGCTTTTTGCAAATTTCGGACGGTAAATGACACGATAGGTGCCCGGCTGTAAGGCAATTGTTTCATGTGTAATATCTGAACTTACATTATAAACCCATTCCAGCTCAAGTCCCCTTTCAATATAAATACTACAGTAGCCGGGATTGGTCATTAATAAGGTTATAATCCCGGGAACAGGAATACTTACCGTTGTTGTAACTGATTGTTTTATGGTTACATCTTTAACATTGATCCGGGGCAGTACAGGTATTTCCAGATCATACTTTCCAATGATGTATTTTTCCGGTAGATCAACCGTTTGCATATTTATAGTATGTGTATCTTCTGATTTACGTACCAAAACCTTCAGATTTTTATAACGGGTACCTTTGGTTTTTATATTTAGTGTGCCTTGTGGTGCATCAGCAGCAATAATATTATGTTTTCCTTTGAATACTTTTATATGGTCAACAACAACCGGAGGAAGCGTGTGGACAACCAGACGGTATTCAATTAAAGGGTCAAGAATGATTGTATCCGGTTTTCCCCGATTATTAATGGTATGTATATAATTGTATTTTAGTCTTCCGGAGTTGGAATCATAAAAAGACATGGCAATGTTTGTTTCCGATGGATATCCATCCTGGTCCAGAAGATTTACCTGGGCAGTTGTAGAGTTAAGGGCTTCAGTGATAACAACATTCAGTACATGCTGGAATCTGCTTTCATCATCAGCATTGTAAAGTTTCCCTACACATTCAAAAGTTTCTCTGAAATCAGGGTCGAGGCCGATACCGATAATAAAGGGCTCCAGAAATATCCCTTCTTTTTGTAATTCAGTGGAAACTGCACATGGGTCTCCGTCACACTTTTCAATACCATCAGTAATTAAGATTACAATATTTCTGCAGTTATCACATTTTGGAAAATCATTGGCAGACTGAGCCAGTGAATTTGCGATAGGTGTAGTTCCTTTTGGAATAAGATAGCGGAGTTTTTGCCTTATTTTTGGTGCATTTCCTTTTGCAAAAGGAACTTCAAGCCTTGTATCGCCACAATCCTGAGGAGGAACAGGGCTTTGATGCCCATACACCCGGAGAGCCATTTCTGTATATTCAGTTTTCTCCAGACTGTCAATGGTATGAATCAGGAATTTTCTGGCAATATTTATTTTTTTATCACTTTCCCATCTTCCGGCCATACTCTGGGAACAATCAAAAATAAAAAGTATCCTGGTTGTAGGTGGTACGGGCTTTGTATTGTCCTTTGGGGTTTGGGAATAGGAAGGCTGGAGATAAAAAATCCCAATAAAAATAAACGCAAAGTGAAATAAAAAACTTTTCAATTTATATCGCTTTGAAAAAAACTGACAGATTCCTCTTTCTGTAAAGAGATCAAATGTCGTCATATTTATTTATATTTTAAACGTAACTGCGCAAAGAATGTTTCTTTTATACAGGGATTAAATGTAATTTTGCCAAAAATACTGAAAAAAATAGATTATGGCTTTAAAATGTGGTGTAATTGGAATCACAAACATAGGTAAATCAACACTCTTTAATTGTATCTCTAAGACTAAAGCAGAGATTACCAATTTTGCATATAGTTCGAATAAATCAAATGTAGGAATGGTGAATGTACCTGATCTGAGACTTCAAGAGTTGGAGAAATATCAGCCAACCGATAAAATTATCCCCACAACGATGGAATTAGTGGATATCCCGGGGCTGGCAAAGGGAGCCAGCCAAGGAGAGGGAGTGGGAAATACTTTTCTTACAGATATTCGAAATACGGATGCTCTGGTTCATGTCTTAAGGTGTTTTGATGATGAAAATCTTCCTCATATTGAAGGTTCTGTTGATCCGGTCCGAGATATGGAAATTGTTGATTTTGAATTGCAGGTAAGGGATCTTGAATCGGTTGAAAAAAAAATGGAGAAATGGGCGAAAGTCGCCAAATCGGGTGATAAGGAAGCCCGGAAAGGTATGGTAGTACTGGAGGCCTGTAAAAAACATCTGGAAGACTTTAAGCCTCTCAGATCACTTGAAGTATCTGAGTCGGATAAAAAGTATCTGGCAGATATGATGCTTCTAACTGCAAAACCGGTAATGTATGTATGTAATGTTGATGAGGCATCGGCAGTAAATGGAAATGAGCATGTGGAACAGGTTAAGGAAGCCCTTAAAGAGCAGGAAACTGAGATTTTAATCGTTGCTGCTGGTCTGGAAGCTGAAATCTCTGAACTTGATGATGAAAAGGATCGTGTTGATTTTATTCATGAAATGGGATTGGAAGAGCCCGGTGTGAACAAATTGATTAGGTCAGCGTATAAATTACTGGACCTAAATACTTTTTTTACTGTGGGTCCGAAGGAAATAAGAGCATGGACATTAAAACGGGGAATGACAGCTCCCCAGGCAGCAGGTGTAATTCACAGTGATCTGGAAAGAGGTTTTATACGTGCAGAGGTTATGCATTATGAGGATTTTATAAATTACGGATCGGAGCATGCTTGCAGAGAGAATGGGAAATTGCATATTGAAGGCAAGAGTTATGTGGTAGAGGACGGAGATATTTTACACATTCGTTTTAATATTTAGACTCATATTCAGATAATTTCTGAACTGTTGGAAATGAAGTACCGGTTCCGGGAGAAAAATATTATCCGATATTAATTAATATCCGTCTTTTTGATATCAACACAATTATTTTTTCAGTTTTCAGTTTATTCTGAAAAGATGAGTGTTTTTATATTTAAGGAATGATTTAACTTAAGCTCGCAAGATAAACGGGAAGGTCATTTTTTGAGAACAATCTAATTTGATTAAGAAAATTTATATGTCATTAAGGGGAAATTATATTATTAGAATTGCATTCCTTGGTTTACTGTTCATCATCCCTTTTAATGGAAATGCACAAAAAACGAAAAGAGTTCTTTCTTCCCGGCCGGATTTGGTTGTTGGCCTCATTCTTGACCAAATGAGACCGGATCAGATATATAAGTATTGGGATAAATATACTGAGAATGGATTTAAAAAATTGCTTGCCAACGGTACGGAGATCAGGCATGCTTCCTATAATTTTTATAACACGGATATTTCAACCGGCAATGCAGCTATAATTACAGGAGCTTTGCCCTCAGCACATGGAATTGTCTCAAATGAATGGTTTGAATTGCTGAATGATAAACTTGTTTTCTGCACAGATGATCCTTCTGTCAGAGCCGTTGGCGGAAGTTTTGAAAATGGCCCGTATTCACCTTCAAAATTACTTGTTTCCGGTTTCTGTGATGAGTTAAGGTTCTCAAACAGGGGAGAATCAAAAGTTTTTGGGATAAGCCTTGAACATTCTTCTGCTATTTTATCATCCGGTCAATCTGCAAATGCAGCTTTTTGGCTTGATTATAACACAGGGGAGTGGATGACCAGTTCATATTATATGAATGAATTGCCCTCCTGGTTAAAGGGATTTAATGATAAGAAAATGGGGGATGTGTATCTCAGCAGGCTCTGGGAGCCACTGCTTAGGGTGGAAAAGAAACTGGGGAAAAAGGGAGGTGAAAAAAGAAGCAGCCAGCAATTGTTTAAAAGTAAAACATTTCCATATAATCTTGATAAGCTTAGCAATAGTAAAAACGGCCGGGATTATTCCTGGTTGAAATTTACCCCATTCGGAAATGCAATAACCATGGATATGTCTTTATCTCTGATAATTGAGGAAAAACTGGGAAAAGACCAGTATCCGGACTATTTGGCGGTGAATTTTAATACAATGGGGCCTGTAGCTGAGATTTTTGGCCAGGAATCTCCTGAAATGGAAGATGTGATGATTCGATTTGATATTCAGCTGGCCCATTTCATTGAATCACTTGAAAACCTTTTGGGCAAAAAGAAAGTGCTGGTCTTTCTGACAGCTTCCAGGGGAATGCCAAAAGATCAGGAAGTTATGCAGGAAATCAAACTTCCCGGAGGCCTTTTTGACAGGCAACAGGTTTTGTCACTTCTCAGAAGCTATTTAAATATTAAATATGGCAACGGGAAGTGGATCAGGGGCTTTTTTGGTAATCAGATTTATCTGAACAGGGTGTTAATTGAAGATTCCAATAAATCTCTGGATGAAATACGGAATCAGGTTGCTGATTTTCTGGTTCAGTTTACAGGTGTTTCTCAAGCTATTTCTGCATCTTCCTTTAAGTCGGGAAATACTGTAGATGGTCTGGAATCAATGGTGTATAACGGATACAGTCAGAAACGATCAGGCGATATACTGGTTGTTTTGAAACCAGGGTGGCGGATGAAATCTGAAAAAAACACCGGAACCGGCTATAGTTTTGACCGGAATGTTCCCCTGATATGGTACGGATGGAGAATAAATCCTTCGGTAATTTATAGAAGAGTTAACATGTCAGATATTGCTCCAACTATTTCCCTGCTACTGAATATACCTTTACCCGATGCAAGTTCAGGAAGTACAATCATGGAATTATTCCGGAACTGACCTGTATTTTTGGTATCAATTTTGTAAGAATAATTCAAAAATATCGGTTTCATAAATTCAATCGATGATTTTTTAAAATTATTTATATATTTGCAAACTGATTTTTTAGTCTAATAATTTTGAATTAAAGTATGAAAAGTATTACAAAATGGAGTGTTAAGGGACTGATGGCTGTTGCCATGATAATGATCTCTGCAGGTGCATTTTCTCAAACGATGAAAGAAGCGGTAGATGCCTTTAATAAAGGGGCTTCCCTTGCAAAAACAGATCCTGACGGAGCTATTGTTGCTTATGAAAGTTGTATTAAAATTGCATCTCAAATAGGAGAAGAAGGTGCAGAAACAAAAGCTGATGCTGAAAAACAATTGCCTTTGATGTATTTTAAATCGGCAGTTAATTTGTATAAAAAGAAGGATTTTGATGGTGCAATCAAAGGTTTTGAAAAATCTAAAGAAGTTGCCACAAAATATGGAAACGAAGAGATTAGTTCCAAATCTGAAAGGATTATCCCTCAGGTGTATTATGCAAAAGGGAGTACGTTCTACAAAAAGAATGATTTTGAATCTTCAATGACAGCTTTGGATAAAGCAATCGAACTTAATCCGAGGTATGCAAAACCTTACCTTGTAAAAGCTTCGATATATAAAAATCAGGGAGATGAAGAAAAGTTTCTTGAGGCTTGTGATAAAGGTCTTGAGGTTGGTAACACCATTCATGATAAAAAAACAATTACTTCAATAAAAAAACTGGCAAAAAATACAATGTTCAATAATGCTGTAAAAGCAATTGAAGCAGAGAAATGGTCTGATGCTGAAAAGTATCTGAATAAATCCATTGGGTACGGAAATGAATCTGCAGATGTGTTTTTTCAATTAGGCAAAGTTTATAATGCTGAGAAGAAATGGGACGATGCCATTACAATTCTTGAAAAATCTCTGGCTCTCGACACAAAGGATGAAGCCGGGAAGGTAAAATATTATTATGAACTGGGCGTGGCAAACCAGGGAAAAGGAAATAAAGATGCTGCCTGTAGTTCTTTTAGGAAAGCCATGCATGGTCAGTACCTGCAAAATGCGAAGTATCAGGTAGAGCAGGTGTTAAAGTGTAAATAAGGCTTGTTGAAAAACACAAGATAAACTTATTAATACCTTCATAGAGAAATCCCTGTTTTTCAGGGATTTTTTATGTGAATTTTATTTTTTCCCTGGTAATATCAAGGATTAATTCAGGATTTCTCTCTATCGCATTGCCAATTACAATCATATCTGCTCCGGCTTTATAGGTTTTGTATGCATCTTTACCGCTGGTAATCCCTCCACCAACAACCAGAGGAACAGAGAGGTTCGCTTTTACCTCAGATATGGTCTCTTCCGGAACAGGCTGTTTGGTTCCGCTGCCACCCTCAAGGTAAATGAGCTGGTGTCCTATCATTTCGCCTGCCAAGGCAGTAGCAACAGCAATCTCTTTTTTATTTGCAGGAATGGGTGTTGTATTACTCATGTATTCAACAGCAGTATTTGTTTTATCACCAATTAGTATGTAACCTGTGGAAATGGTTTCAAGCCCGGATGCCTTAATAAGGGGAGCAGCAAGAACATGATTGCCGATAAGAAACTCCGGATTCCTGCCGGAGATCAGAGATAACAAAAGGATTCCATCGGCTTTTCCGGACAATTGCAAAAGACTGCCAGGAAACAAAAACAAAGGGATACGGGTCAGGCTTTTTATAATCTTAATAGGTTTTTCTATGTCATGAGACACCAGACTTCCACCAAGAAGTAACAGGTCGGTATTGCTTTTATTTGCAATATCTATTGTTGCCCTAAGCCCTTCTTCTGAATAATTTTCAGGATCGATTAAAAGGGCAAAGAGCTTATTGTTTTTTAATTGCTTCAGTAAATTTGCAAACATTATAGTTCAATTTTTTTACAACAAAGTACAACTACATAGTTGTCAATTCTGTAATACAACATATCAAATTCTTCATTTTTCTTATCAGAGTGAACGTAACCTTTAATTTCTCCCTGATCCGCAGGATCAAATGGTTTGATAAATAAATTCTTCTTAAAGTTCAACATATTTTTGTCGCATATTTTATAAAGGGCTTCCTTTGCACACCAATGTATGTACATGTGATATCTTTTGTTTTCAGGGTCGTCTGTAATTATTTCATCTGATCGTATAAACTTATGTGAAATTTTTTCAATTCTGTGCGACATATATTCCAGGTCAATCCCTACATTCTTGTTTTTACTTAATAATACCGAAGTCATATTATAGGAATGAGAGATACTTATTTGCCAGGAGCCGCCTTTTATCAATGGTTTATTGTTCTGATCGTACAATATTCTTGCATCCTTGCCTAAAATGATCTGAAGTAGTACCCGTACACTCAGAAATTCCAGCTTCCGGTTGTAATTCAGGAAACCCTCCAATCGTTTAATTTCACTTTTATCAAGGCTTACCAGGGAGTAAAGGGTTTCATAATCCTCTGCTATTTCCCATGATCCCAGGAAACAATCCTCCATGATTTCTTTATTGGTTATAAGTCCCATGTTCCGGTAATACTGAATGTTTTTTCAGGTGTTGTCTTTCTGCCTAATATCTGAGCCCGTTGAATTTAAAATGATAAATTTACAACTTTATTCCATAGTCACAAATTTGTATGACAGAGCAAGATTATACTTTACGATGGTTCTGTCCATTTAAAAGTATCAATAAAATGAAGAATATCCTCTCTGAAGAATTTGATTACAGGAGATAAGGAATCTTTATTTATGGTAGTTCGGAAATAAAGTGCTCCGCGAAGAAAATGTTTCGTACTGTCAGTTAAGAAAAACTGAACGGAAGATGCTGCATTTCCTTCAATATCATACAGGATACCATAAACCTTATCTTCAGGTTTATTGATGAGACGCTCTTCAATGGCATCTGCTTTAACGGTGTGTTTATAAGCAAGGGTATAACTGTCTTCAAGAAGCAGGTTAAGGTTGTGTCGGACAGTTTTGTAGCTAATATGGACCTTCCCGTTGTATTCAGGAAATTCGATATTGATCCAGCAGGGTTCACTATTCAATTCCTTGTCTGAAACCACCCTGCCATAAACCGGATACTCAAAAGAGTAGGGACAATCACTTTGATAGATTTTATATTTTTTTTCCGGAAAATCAATTCTGAAAAAGCCTCTGGGTTTAGGAGTATAACTGCGGTGACAGCTGAAAAACAGGACAAACATAAGAGCTAAAACAAATAGCGACCCTTTAACCGGTTTATTTTTCATCTTTATTTGTTTCTTTAATAATAACTCTGATTTCTTTTATTCTTCTGTTGTCAACCGCATCAATTTTAAAAGTGAATTCCCTGAATGTAAAAATTTCATCCTTTACAGGTATCTCACCTTTCATTTCCAGAATGAGTCCTGCCAGAGTTTCAGCTTCTCCCTTAATTTCATCAAAAACGTTATCTGGCTTTTCGAGAACTTTGTAAAAATCATTCAGAAGCGTTTTTCCATCAAAGATATATGTGTATTTGTTTAAGCGGGTAAAGAATTTTTCATCTTCATCCGATTCATCTTTTATTTCCCCTACAATTTCTTCCAGTATATCCTCAAGTGTTACAATACCACTTGTTCCTCCGTATTCATCAACAACAATTGCCAAATGGATCTTTTTTTCCTGAAATTCAGCCAGAAGATCATTGATTTTTTTCGATTCAGGAACATAATAGGGAGGGCGGATCAGAGGCTGCCATTTGAATCCCTCTTTTTTATTCAGATGGGGCAAAAGATCTTTTATATATAAAATACCTTTGATTGTGTCAAATGATTCTTCATAAACAGGAATCCTTGAATAACCGGATTCCAGAATTTTTTTAAGTAACACAGGAAACGGAGTAGAAAGGTCAATCGCGAATACATCCACTCTTGATTTCATTATTTCCTGCACATCAATGTTTCCAAATTTTACAATTCCCTTCAAAATATGTTCATCCTCAATGTCTTTGGTTGCCGGAAGGTCAAGAGCATTCGAAAGGTCTGTCATAGAGATAACGGATTTTTTCTTAGCCAGCCTTTTATTTACAAATGAGGTGGACGAAATTAGTGCCACCAATACAGGTTTGAATATTTTTTCAAGAATCAGAATGGTTCTGGACATGGCAAGAGCAAATTTAACCGCATACTGGTGAGCAAAGACCTTTGGTATAATTTCACCGAATAAAAGTAATATAAATGTAATGACTACTACCTGAACAATGAAACCCAGTACCGGTGCCTCAGAGAAATCAACAATTGAGTTTGTAATGTAACTGGACAAAATAACAATACCAACATTTACAAAATTATTCGTAACGAGTATGGTACCGAGCAGGTGCTCCGGTCTCTCATGTAGATGAATTACCTTTTTTGCTGATCTTGTTTTATTGGATTCCAGTTCATCAATATCCCGGGGTGAAAGAGAGAAAAATGCAACCTCTGAACCTGAAATAAGTGCAGAAAAGACCAATAATAAAATCAGAATAACTATTGAAACGATAATGCCAGCCGTTACCGGGGTAAAGGCCAGACTTATTTTCCCGAGAATATATAAAGGAATAAGATCGTCCGATTCCAAAACTAAAAGTTATTAATTAACAAATTTTGTTAAAATGGCAAGTCATCTGTCTGGTTATCAGATAGATCTTCAGGTAGTGAACTTGAAGATGTTTCTTCAGTGTTTCCTGAGTTTTGTTGATTACCTCCTGAATTATAAGATGTTGCATTTTCGCTTTGCTGAGAAGCTTGTGAGTTGTCAGATTTTTTCCCCAGCATTTGCATATTATCAGCAATGATCTCAGTAAAATATTTTTTATTTCCGTCTTTGTCCTCATAAGAGCGACTTCTGATTTTACCCTCAATGTAGAGTGAGCTGCCTTTTTTGACATATTTGTCAGCCACTTCGGCAAGTTTTCGCCATAAAACAATATTATGCCATTCTGTATTTGTTACTTTTTCTCCGCTTTTATTCGTGTATGTTTCACTTGTTGCCAGCGGGAATTTGGCAATAACAACACCATTATCCAGGTACCTTACTTCCGGGTCACGTCCAACGTTTCCAACTAAAATTACTTTGTTTATCATAGTGTGTACTTATTTTTTTGAGACTGTAAATGTAGTGATTTCTGTGCCTAATTACAACAGATTTTTGTTTATTCGGTTAACAATTCCTGATCCTTTAAATATTTTATAACCTGACTGGGGAAAGCGTATTCATTGAGATTCTTTTTTTTAATTCTTATCCATTTTCTCCCCTTAAGGTTTTCCTTATTGATAAGTTCGAGTTTATGGAAATAAAGGTTTATGGCCTGATGTGATAAAATGGACCGGAAAGTTACCGGTCTCTGAGATCCTGATATAACCGCAGGATCTACAGTATTTTCAGTAATAAAAGTATTAAGAGCCAGTTTATCGGAGACGCTGCGGTTTGTTTCAAGCAGAGGAAATTCGTATAAACCTGCCCAGATATCTTTTTCTTTTCGGTTTTGGATGTATACATAATTTCCATCATGTATTACAAAGTAATGAAAATACCTTTCTTTTTTTGGTTGAACTTTTTTTACAGGGGGGTAATCTTTAACCTGTCCCCGGATATAGGCATAACATACCTCATTGAAAATGCAGGATTTACATAAGGGCACAGAAGATTTACATTGCAATGCCCCGAATTCCATAAGAGCCTGGTTGAAAATGCCAGGTTGCTTTTTATCCAACAATTTTGTTGCAGTTGCTTTAATTTCTTTTTCAAAAGTGGTTCTTTTGAGGTTTGTAATTCCAAATATTCTGGACAAAACACGGGTTACATTACCGTCAACCACTGCATAAGGCTGGTTTCCGGATATGGAAGCAATGGCCGAAGCAGTATAATCTCCAATCCCTTTTAAACGTATAAGCTGGTTGTAATCAGATGGAAAAGATCCATTGAGTTCATTTACGACTGTTTTTGCAGCGAAAAGCATATTTAAGGCTCTGTTATAATAACCTAATCCCTGCCAGATTCTCAGTATTTTGTCTTTTTTAGCTCTTGCAAGGGTGTTAATGTCAGGGAATTCAGTAATAAAAACCGAATAATAACTTATTCCCTGGTTTATCCTTGTTTGTTGTAGGATTACTTCTGAGACCCATATTTTGTAAGGGTTTTGCGTTTTTCTCCAGGGTAAGTCCCTTTTATTTTTTGTATACCATAAGATGATGTTTTTCGCAAAATCCTGCATGGAAAAAATTTTTATAAATTTCTCCAAAAATAAAACTAATTCTGTTTGTAAATAATAAAAAAAACTTTTTATATTTGCAGTCCCTAATTAATTGTTTTATAATTGTAAAATATTGATAACTAAAGATTTTAAAAATGACTAAAGCAGATGTTGTAAACGAGATTTCAAAGAATACCGGAATTGAAAAGGTAACAGTTCAAAAAACTGTAGAAGCATTCATGGAAACTGTAAAAGATTCTCTGGTAAAGGAAAAAAATGTTTATCTGAGAGGATTTGGTAGTTTTATTGTAAAGAAGAGAGCCAAGAAAACTGCCAGAAATATTTCTAAAAATACAACCATTATTATTCCTGAGCATTTCATTCCTTCATTTAAGCCTGCTAAATCCTTTATTAATAAGGTTAAGAAAAGCGTAAAGTAATTTTAGTATAATTATTAATAAAAGGAATTAATTATGCCAAGCGGAAAGAAAAGAAAGAGACATAAGATGGCAACGCATAAGCGTAAGAAGCGCTTAAGAAAAAACAGGCATAAGAAAAGGAAATAAAGGATAATTTCCGGATTTAAAAATACTATGTTTTGTCAAAAACCTAAAGACCTGACCAGGTCTTTAGGTTTGTTGTGTTAATCTCATTAGACTGTCTGCAATTTTTTAGATTCAGTTAATTTGTTGGTGTTGTGAGTAATGAAATTGTGATTGATGTAACTCCAAGGGAGATTAATATAGCCCTTTTGGAGGAAAAAAGACTGATTGAACTTACCAGGGAAAAGAGTAATCTTAAATTTGGGGTTGGTGATATCTATCTGGGTAAGGTTAAGAAAATTATGCCCGGGTTAAATGCCGCATTTATTGATGTTGGATATGAAAAAGATGCGTTTTTGCATTATTTGGATCTTGGAGCCCAGTTTAATTCCCTTGCAAATTTTTTAAAGAATACCCGTTCCCGAAAAGGCGGGCCTATCCCATTATCAAAGTTCAGGAATGAACCTGATATACCGAAAGACGGGAAAATTTCCAATGTCCTGAAAAGCGGACAGTTAATCCTTGTTCAGATTGCTAAAGAGCCAATATCCATGAAGGGACCGAGGCTCACTTCTGAAATATCCATTGCGGGCAGAAATCTGGTTTTAATGCCGTTTTCTGATAAGGTTTCCATCTCGCAGAAAATTGAATCACATGAGGAAAAGAACCGGTTGAAGAACCTGGTCCAAAGTATAAAACCAAAAAACTTTGGTGTAATCATACGTACGGTTGCTGAGGGGAAAAAAGTGGCAGTACTGGATACGGAACTCAGGTCGCTGGTTGAAAAATGGGATTTATTGGCGGGGAAATTAAAGGAAGCAATATCTCCCAAGTTGGTATTGAGTGAAATCAGCCGTACTTCTGTAATTTTACGTGACTTGCTTAATGTATCATTCAACAGTATTACCGTAAATGATAAAAGTATCCATCAGGAAATAAAGAGTTATATTAGTACCATTGCTCCGGAAAAGGAAAAGATCGTTCATTATTTTGGTGGGAAAGCCCCTATTTTCGAACATTTTGGGATTAATAAGCAAATAAAATCACTGTTTGGCAGGACTGTTTCATTTAAAAATGGTTCTTATCTTATAATTGAACATACCGAAGCACTCCATGTGATTGATGTAAACAGTGGGAATCGTTCTAAATCGGGTGATGATCAGGAAACCAACGCCCTCAGGGTAAATATTGCTGCTGCGGAGGAGATTGCGAGACAATTAAGGCTCAGGGATATGGGGGGGATTATTGTAATTGACTTTATTGATATGGTCAATTCAGATAATCGTAAAATGCTATATGAGAAAATGAAGGAGGCAATGTCTTCTGACAGAGCAAAGCATAATATACTTACATTAAGTAAGTTTGGATTGATGCAAATTACCCGGCAAAGAGTACGGCCCGAAATGAATATTGATACAACAGAAACATGTCCCACCTGTCATGGCTCCGGAAAAGCTGCCCCCAGCATCATGTTTGTTGATGAAATAGAGAGTGTTATAAGACTTATTCAGCAAAAACACCATTTCAAAGTGCTTACCATTATGGTGCATCCTTATGTTGCTGCGTTTATTAAAAAAGGATTTCCGTCACTGGCCCTAAAATGGAGGTACCGGTATAAGGGTAAAATCAGAATTCAGGGAAACTCATCTTATAGTTTTTTAGAGTACCATGTATATGATAAATTTATGGATGAAATTGTTTTGGAAAGTCTGTCAGATGAATGACAGTTTAAGTTTCCGAAGTAGTTTATTTTTGTAAAATTAAAAATATTTAAAATGAGAAATAAAATACAAATCTCACTATTATTCTTTTTGTTGTTTGCGAGCCTGGGGTTTTCTCAGGTCTTAACACCGGTAAAGTGGCAGTTTCAACTGAATGAACTGGGAAACAAAGAGTATGAACTGGTTTTTGAAGCGGCAATTGATGAAACCTGGCATCTTTACGGACAGGATTTGCCTACAGGAGGGCCCATACCAACCACCTTTGTGATTGATAGTACCGATAAATTTGAATTTGTCGGGAAAGTTATTTCGGTTACTCCTCCGGAAGAAATTCATGATGCAGCTTTTGATATGGATTTGCAAATATATTCTGAAAAGGCTGTTTTTAAACAAATAATAAAATCAAAAAGTGAAGATCCTTTTACGGTAAAGGGTTATGTTGAATTTATGTCGTGCGACGATGAACGTTGCCTCCCGCCCGATGAAGTGGATTTTCAGTTTCAAATTAACAAGGGAAATAGTGGAACTTCAGGATCACAGGACGCCGTAACTGCAAGCGAAACAAAATCAAAATCCGGTGATAAGTCTATGCTGAGTTTCTTTCTGCTGGCTTTGTTATCAGGTTTTGCAGGAGTATTAACGCCCTGTGTATTCCCTATGATCCCTATGACAGTGGCTTTCTTTTCACAGGGAAGTGAAAATCGTGGGAAATCTATCCTTAAGGCAATGGTTTTTGGTTTATCCATCATTTTAATCTATACATCTATTGGTATCATAGTTTCATTGACCAGTGCCGGTGCAGGTTTTGCCAATAATTTAAGTACACACTGGATCCCAAATCTGATCTTCTTTTTATTATTTATGGTATTTGCCGCTTCCTTTCTGGGAATGTTTGAACTTGTATTACCGAGTAATTTGATAAATAAGGCAGATAAGCAGGCGGATAAAGGTGGACTGGTTGCAGCTTTTTTTATGGGACTTACCACTGTTCTGGTTTCATTTTCTTGTACCGGCCCCATCGTTGGTGCACTGCTGGTTGAGGCTGCCTCAGGTGATGTAATCAAACCAACCATCGGTATGTTTGGTTTTGCACTGGCTTTTGCTTTACCTTTTACTTTATTTGCCGTGTTCCCGTCATGGATGAACAAACTGCCAAAATCGGGTGGCTGGCTGAACTCTGTAAAAGTGATTTTGGGATTCTTTGTTCTGGCTTTCGGAATGAAGTTCCTTTTAACGATTGATTTATCTTACCATATTGGAATTTTTTCACGGGAAGTCTATTTATCCATATGGATTGTAATATTTACCCTGATGGGTTTTTACTTGCTGGGTAAAATTAAATTTTCTCATGACAGTGATATTCCCTATTTGACTTTTCCGCGAATTATGCTTGTAATTATTACTTTTACTTTTGTAGTTTATCTTATTCCGGGTTTGTTTGGCGCACCGCTGAAAAATATTTCAGGTTTAATTCCTCCGCTTGAAAATCAGAGTTTTAATATGAATAAAATGATGGTTGGTCCGGCATCCGGAAGTTCTGGGCTTGCAATTTCAGTAAATGAAAAAGAAAACCTTTGTGAAGATGCAAAGTATGCTGATTTTCTGCATTTACCCTATGGATTAACCGGTTATTTTGATTATGAACAGGGAATGGCCTGTGCAAAGAAATTGAACAAACCTGTATTTCTTGATTTTAAAGGTCATGCATGCAGTAATTGTAAGGAGGTGGAAGCCAAAGTTTGGTCGGACCCACGGGTACTGGAAAAATTGCAAAATGATTTTGTAATTATTGCACTTTATGTGGATGACAGGACAAAATTATCTGAGCAGGACTGGGTGACTTCCGAAGTGGATGGAAAAGTGAAGAAAACGATTGGAAAAGTAAATGCGGATCTTCAAATCTCAATGTTTAAAGTGAATTCTCAACCTTATTATGTTATCGTTGATAATGATGGTAAGCCGTTGGTTGACCCAATAGCTCATACCCTGGATGTAAATATTTACCTTGATTTTCTGGATAAAGGAATAGAAGCTTATAAGAACAGGTAATACATGATATTGAATATACTGAGGTCCAACCATTAAGAACAAGACAGGATTTTTGTTTTCAGGATATTATTCCTCAATCTTAATGATCCGGGTTTTAAATGTTTCAGCGTAGGTTACAAAAAATCCGAGTGCGCCATTGCTGATGTTCCCTTCAAGGTTTGCCGGAGCCGGTTTAAATATCCCATCATTATAAATGGTTTCTTTTAATACTGCTACCGAGTAATTAAAGTATTCCCTGGTTATAGATCCCATTTGCAAAGTAATCCTGTTGCCTGGTTTTGCATATACATTCTGGAGCCGGTTTCCGTTAAAATAAGAGCCATTAATAAGTTCGTCACTCAGGTAATTTAATTGGGTTATGTTTGTTGTCTGGTAAATATAATCTTTATAAATCCCGAAAAAGTAATAATCACCGGGTAAGGGGTTTTCCTGAGCGAAAATACCGATATGAAATAATTGTGCATCCTCAGAATCTTTATAAAACTGAATGGAATCAATTTCGGGCATACGGGGCATCACCGAAACGGCTTCATAAACTTTGTTACCGGTTTCAACTTTAAGCCTGTACTCATGGTTTGGCTCTCCTGCAAAAGATACTTTTGAGATATACACACCTGCCCGGATTTGAGTGAAGATGTATACCTTCCCTGAATCAGTGACTGTTACTACTGCATCTTTCACTGGTTCAGCAGGAATGGAATCATAATAAGGGCGGGTCTTACTTATTTTCACAAATTGATTCCGGTTTGTTGTGCTAAGTGTTGCTTCAATAACTATTCTTGTTTCACCTTCATCCAGTTTTAGGTCAATTTTTTCTGTACAACTCCATGTAAAGAGTAGAAAAGCAAAAGTTATATATTTCAGGTATAAAATAATTCTCATTATCAGAACTTAAAGTTATAACTTATAGACGGGACAATAGAAAACAAGTACAGTTTATAAGCTTCGGTTACGAGTGGATTATCTTTATCGGTTTTGAAGAATACAATCCATGTGTTTTTTCTGTTGTAAGCATTGTATACTGAAAAATTCCATTCCCCGTAGAATTTCTTTCCCGGCCGGACCTTCCCTTTTCTTGTAGCACTGATATCCAGCCGGTGATAAGGAGGGAGCCGATATGCATTTCGTTCAGAATAAACCGGTAAAATAACATTTCCAAATTCATATCTGCCAACCGGCAAGGTAGTGGGTGAGCCGCTCAGGAATACCCAAATGGCCGAAAATCTCCACCTTTTTTCTGTTTCGTATGAAATCAATACCGAGAGATCATGCCGACGGTCATAATTTGCCGGATATGCTTCCCCCTTATTTATATCAGGAAAATTCTTGCTGATTTTTGCCAGGGTATAACTAAGCATCCCCTGCCATTTACCGGTTTCTTTTTGTAAAAGAAATTCCAGCCCGTAAGCTTCTGCACTCCCAAATCGTAACTCACCCTCCATTTCAGGGTTCAGGACAATATCTGCATGGTTTTTGTAATCTACCTGATTCTTCAATTTCTTATAATATCCTTCAACTGAGAATTTTATTAAATTATTCAGTGCATATTTTTCGTAGCCAAGAGAAACCTGGTCTGCAATTTGTGGTTTAATATTTGGTCCGGAAGGAAGCCAGATATCCAGTGGCGTTCCGGTTGTTGTGTTTGAGATGAGGTGGAGAAACTGAACCAGATGTGAATATCCTCCTTTTACAACGGAATGGTCAGGTAAAATGTATTTTATTCTAAACCTGGGTTCAAAGCCCGTATAATTGTTATAGATTTTTCCTTTCGGGTAAAAACTTGAATCAATTTTATTGAAATTATCATCAAAATTATACACCGTGGATTCTCCAATATTCTGGAAAAGAGTAGCTCTTATACCATATGAAATCTGGAGGTTCTTATCAGGTTTCTGGTCATTTTCTATATAAACCGAATGTTGCAGGGTATTGTAACGGGGAACTGCAAAGTCGTTGAAGATAGAAGAATCACTGGCGGATACCGTATAGCCCGGATTAAAATATTTGTAGGAGGATGAGAATCCGAAAATCAGCGTGTTTTTAGGATTTATGTACCAGGTTATATCATACTTTAGTTTAAAATCGGAAAGGGAGGAGTTCCACTCTACGGCTGAAGTGTTACCCGTTTGACCCAACCTGTAACTGTAATTACTGGTAATCAGTGATAAATTTGAAAACAACCTGGGACTGTATAAATGATTCCACCGGAAGGTTCCGCTTACGTTTCCCCAGGTTACGTAATATTCATTCTTATATTTAAAAACATCTCTGCCCAGGTAACCGGAAAGGAAAATTTTATTCTTTTCATTGATCCGGTAGTTGGTTTTTAAATAGGCATCATAGAAGTATATTTTATTATTTTTAACTTCGTCATTGTTCGACAGGGGTAAAAAAATATCAGCATAAGACCTTCTTCCGGAAATCAGCAAACTCCCCTTTTTCTTAAGCAGGGGTGTTTCGAGACTCAACCTGCTGGCTACGGTTCCAACACCCCCGTATCCGGTGAATTTCTCATTGCTTCCTTCCTTCATATTCATTTCAAGCAAAGATGAAAGCCTCCCTCCGTACTTAGCAGGGAAAATACCTTTATATATTTGGGCATTTTTTATTATATCTGAATTAAAAATTGAAAAAAATCCAAGAAGGTGAGATGGGTTGTAGATGGTTGCTTCGTCTAAAATAATCAGGTTTTGATCGTAATTTCCTCCTCTGACATTAAAATTTGACAGGCCTTCACCGGTGGCCTGTATCCCCGGAAGTAGTACAAGAGCCTTGATGATATCGGGTTCACCTGAAAGAGACGGGATCTTTTTTAAATATTGATTGTTTATTGTGTTCATTCCCATTTTTAGAGAACTGAGTTCCGAAATCCCTTCGGAAGTAATCCGTACACCACTTAAAATATTGGTCTCTGGTTTTAGGGTGATATTAATAATTTTGTCAGAGCTAAGGTCAACAATAAGTGAATCGGGTTTGTATCCCATAAAAGAATAGAACAGGGTATATTTGCCTTTATTCAGGCTTAGTGAATAAAAGCCATATGCATTTGATGAAGTTCCCTGACTGAAATTTTCTGTGTATATATTTGCTCCAATTAACGCTTCCCCTTTGTCATCCCTAATGTATCCGTTGATTGTGAAAGTTACTGAATGACTGTTATTTTTTTGCGGATACACGAATAATGAAATACAAAATAAACATATCAGGCTTAAGGGCTTAATATGTAGGTTAGTTTTCAATACTGTGAGTATTTACATGTGCTGTTTTTGGGAATTCAATAAATGCAAAAACAATAAATCAGGCCTTGTTCTTTTTGTTTATTAAAGTAATCACAATGGTATAAAGAAATGTAAGAACTGCAAAAAAAGATAAAATACGGGAAACAAAGTTCCCATGTTTTACATAATAAGTGACTTCTTCATTTGCATTTATCTTTTGTTTTATTGCATCAGGTTTCCACCATTCCGTTGCCTGTTGGATTTCCCCTTTCTGATTTATGAAGCAGGATATACCCGTATTGGCCGAACGGGCTATACTTCTCCTGGTTTCAATGGCACGCATGCTGGAATAAGTGAGGTGTTGTTTATATCCGGGTGTATTTCCCCACCAACCGTCGTTTGTGATCACAAATAAAAGATTCGCTCCTTTTTTCACGTATTCTGTTACAAATTCACCATAAATAGACTCATAGCAAATGAGTGTACCTACCCTGGCTGTTCCTTTAGGATCGTTTAGCGTACTCCGTTCTTCCTGAGTTCCATAACTTCCCATAGAGCCTCCAATATCAATAATAATCTTTTCCAGACTTTTCATGATCTTTAAAGAGGGCATTTTTTCAACTCCGATGACTAACTTTGATTTATGATAGATCTGATAATCTCCGTTTTGATCAATCTGGACACTGGCATTGAAAGCATCCCACCAGGCATCAGCATCTCTGAATTTTCTTGCAGTAACCGTAGGTTTACTGACTTTTCCATAATTGTACATGGATTGAATCCCAATAATGAATTTGGCTTTTGGATAGCGTTTTGTAAAGGTTTCAATTTGTTTTATGTATGGATTTAATCCCAGTTGATTTTCCCATAAATTACCCCCTATTGCAGTTTCAGGTCCAACGATGTAGTCGGTTTCAGGATCTGAGATTGAATCTGCCAGTTTTAAAATTATATCAAGTTGCTCCTGAGTGGAAAGTCCGCCAAATTTTTCATTATACGGATCAATATTTGGTTGTATTACTACCACTTCATAAGGGTCGGGTATCTCAGAATAGTTGTAAAATCTGATCAGCGAATAGGTGAGGGGAACGAATATAAACAGAATGAGACAAACCAGTTCAAAAATTTTATTCTTAACTGATTTATATGAGATATATTCCAGAATAATGAGAAAAATAAGGATATTAATGGTTAGTAGCCAGGGTGTTGCGCTTTGTGATCCGGTAAATTCGAACCACTGTATCAATTTGATGTCCTTAGCCAGCCCGTTTCCCAGATTTAGCCATGGCCAGGAAACAGTAACATTCATATACAGGTATTCAAAACTGGTCCAGTAGGCAATCAGGCTGAAATAGCCAAACCGGTTGCCCAGTTTCCGGTGCGTTATGTGAAAAAGCCAGAATACAATGGCCATAAAAAGTGAATTTAATACAAAAGCGGCAATTGCGCCTGCCAGGGTTGCATTAACAATCCAGTATGTTGTGGCAAGGTTCCAGATCAGAAAAATAATATAGGAATACAAAAAAACAACCACAGAGCGGTTCTTATCTCTTTTCTCATAGAAGTACCTCTCAATGATCAACAGAGGAATAAAAGCAATGAATAAAATTATTCCTGAAAAGCTGTTGTACCAGGGCAGGGTAAGGAGCAAAGCACTCAGTGCTGCCAGTATCAATCGATGGCTTTTTTTTAATGTAGTCATAAACTGTTCTTTTCTTATTTCAGATATAAATTAATCTGACAAAATACCTCAGATTTAAACATCAACTAATTTACTTTTATTCACCAGATAAACACCGATAAGAATTACAAATATCCATAATATTTCTTCCATCATGATTTTCTCACCATCAAACAACCCCCATAAAATTGCAAAGATCGGAATGATATAGGTTACCGATGATGCAAAAATTGCGGTAGTGTATTTAACAAGTATGTTGAACATGATTACTGCAAAAACCGAGCTGAAGAGTGAAAGGATGGTGATATAACCCAGACTTTCCAGGGCACCGGGTTGAGAAAAACTTTCACCGAGATCACTGAATAACAAATGAAAACCTGCAACAGGCCCAATAAAAACAAAGGACAATGCTGCAATGCTTACTCCATCCAGGTCTGTGAGCTTATGTTTGATCTCATTTACACTGATTCCATAGCATAAAGTGGCAGCCACAACAAAAAGAGTATAATTTCCCGATGAGAGATCAAACTCTCCCGGGTTGCTTTTGTATATGAGGCCTACTGCACCAATAAATCCTAATAAAAGGCCCAGGATATTGATCATTTTTACGTGGCTTTTGTATATCAGTAGTCCGATTATCAGAGTGAACAAAGGGGTAAGAGAACTTAATATACCAGCCAGAGAGCTGTCGATCCTGGTTTGGGCTTTGGTAAAGAGGTAGGCAGGGATGGCATTCCCGATAAAACCCACAATTAATAAAGATTTTATGTTTCCTCTGTTAATTTTATTGATCCGGGATTTCAGCAAAGGCAGAAAAAACAAAAAAGTCAGAAAAATACGAAAGGAAGCCACCTGATTATTCGAAAACGATTGAAGACCTTTCTTCATCAAAATAAAAGAAGTCCCCCAAATAAAGGCGAGGATAAATAATAAAGCCCACTGCCATTGTTTTTTATTTAAATCCATTTTGTTTTTAGATTTGAACAAAGATAACTAAAATCTATAGGCATACAGAAAACATTTTGTTTTGGAATAAATTTAGAATGAAATCTGGTAACTTTGCGAAATACTGTTTTGAAAATTGTTAAATTTTAGATTATGAAAGATTATAAAATTTATATCGGGGGTAAATTTATTTCTACACAAAACGTTCTTGAGGTCATTAACCCATTTACAGGCAAATGTTTTGCCAAAACATATCTTGCCGGTTCTGTTGAGTTGGAAGAAGCGATCGTAGCGGGTAAATCTGCTGAGAGAACAATGAAAAGTATGCCTGCCTTCAAGAAATTTGAAGCCTTAATGAAAATCTCAAATGAAATTAAAAAGAAAAGAACTCACCTTGCGGAAGTTTTATCCATGGAATCAGGGAAGCCTATCCGCTATGCTTTAGGTGAGATAGACCGGGCTGTACAGACTTTTCTTGTGGCTGCTGAAGAATCTAAAAGAATTCCCGGTGAATACCTCAGCCTGGACTGGACTCTTCCTGGAGAAGGAAAGGAAGGTTGGGTAAAATACTTTCCTGTTGGGCTGGTTGCAGGAATAGCCCCTTTTAATTTTCCACTGAACCTGGCAGTTCATAAAATTGCACCTGCCCTTGCAGCCGGGAATCCCATAATTTTAAAGCCTTCCCGTTCTACACCACTTTCAGTCCTTGAACTTGCTGAGATAGTCGCGGGTACATCTTTCCCTGAAGGAGCGCTTTCTGTTTTGCCCATGGATCGGAAAGCAGGAAATCAGCTGGTTACCGATGACAGGGTTAAAGTGTTAAGCTTTACAGGCTCTCCACTTGTGGGTTGGAAAATGAAACAGGAAGCCGGTAGGAAGAAAGTGATCTTGGAACTGGGAGGAAATGCGGGAGTGGTTATTACCGGTTCTGCTGACATAGATCATGCAGTTAAGAAATGTCTTGTGGGGGGATATGCTTATTCCGGGCAGGTTTGTATTCATGTACAACGGATTTATGTTCAGGATTCTGTTTTTGATGAGTTTGCAGCAAAGTTTACAACAGAGGTTAGCCGGTTAAAGGTGGGTAACCCTCTGGCTCCGGAAACGGATATTTCTGTAATGATTGACAAAGACAATGCCGACAGGGTTGAAGAATGGGTAAATGAGGCTGTTAATGATGGTGCAAAAGTCCTCAGCGGAGGTAAGAAAAAAGATGCTTTCTTTGAACCAACCCTTCTTACCTCAACGCATAGTGATATGAAAGTTTGCTCGCTAGAGGTGTTTGGACCGGTGGTTACTCTGGAGAAATACCGTTCATTTGAAAAAGCATTGGAATACATCAATGATTCGAGATATGGCCTGCAGGCCGGGATATTTACAAATGATCTCTCTGAAATGGATCGTGCATTCAGTGAGCTGGATGTGGGTGGGGTTATTATCAATGATGTCCCTACTTTCAGAGTGGATCATATGCCCTATGGAGGGGTTAAGGATTCCGGTCTGGGAAGGGAAGGCCTGAAATATGCTATAGCTGAGTTGATGGAACCAAAACTTCTGGTAAAGAATAAAGCCTGAGTTATATTTCGTTTTTAAAGTTTAAATTTGATCGGTTTTGGCCTGTTTTCCAAACAAATATTACTTGTTCTCGTAAGAGTACATGCAGATTTTTTTTTGTTTGTTCATATCATTTCTTACTTTTGCATGGTTTTTGCGACACCAATATGTTGCGTTAAATGCAATTTTGATTGAAAAAACGAGTATGGATATATTATTATTGGTAAAAGGAGTATTAATTGGCCTGATGATGTCTTTCCCTTTAGGGCCAATGGGTTTATTGTGCATTCAGAGAACTATAAATAATGGTAGAACCTCCGGTTTTTTGTCCGGGATGGGAGTGGCAACAGCAGATACGATTTATGCGATAATTGCGGGATTCGGAGCCTCATTTCTGGTTCATTTTATCGAAGAAAGACAGTTTGTTTTTCATATAATTGGTTCAGGGGTCATAATCTTACTTGGAATAAATATATTTCTGAGCAACCCAATAAAGAAGTTCCGGTTCAGGAAAAATGGAAATGCAAAGTATAAGTGGCATTTCTTCTCAAGTTTGATGATAACCTTAACAAATCCTTTTATTTTATTTGCTTTCCTTGCAGTTTTCACGACTCTTAACTTATTGGATAAGAATTCATTCATGCCGGCAATTACCATTATCTTCGGTATTTTTGCCGGAGCTACTACTTCCTGGTTTATTCTTAGTTCCGTAGTAAACCGTTTCAGAGCAAAATTCAGATTAAGAAGAATCTTCTGGATGAATAAAATTGCAGGTTTCGTTATTTTGGTATTTGGTTTTGTGGCCATCATCAATATTCTGATCGCACATTAAAACCAGAATCAGGTTTTTCTTTCTTTCTATCTACATACATACGTGCGAAAGTCTTCAGCTTTTATGATATCCTGTCAGAAAGCAAATTATTTAATTGTTTTTTAAGCTTTGATTAAATTTTATGTTTAATTTTGAACCATATGTATTTATTTATCGGTATAGATAGATAATTTAATAGAAATTTTGATGGTTTTTTGCAAGTATCGGTATTTTGCCAAAGCTGTCAGGTAATTATACAAATTTAAACTTATGAAAATTGTTGCAGGAATTTTTGGTTTCTTTGTTTTACTTGTGTCGTGTCAGAACAGTACAGAATCAGTAGAAGATAAGGCGGCCCGGATTCATGACCAGGTTTTTACAGTTGATACACATTGTGATACCCCCATGATGTTATTCAGGGAAGGTTATGATCCCGGGAAAAAGAATGAAATGGGGAAGGTAGATTTTGTCCGGATGAAAGAGGGTGGAATGGATGCTATGTTTTTCGCGGTTTTTACTGGTCAGGGCCTTCGTACGGACGAAGCGAATGCCAGGGTAAAGGCCAAAGCAAATGAGATTATCGATTCCATTTATGCTGCAGTAAAACGTTATCCGGATCTGGCAACGGTTTGTACTTCTCCCGAAGATGGATACAAAGCTGAAAAAGAAGGAAAAAGAGCCATTTATCTTGGAATGGAGAACGGTTATCCGATTGGCAGGGATATAAGTCTTGTTAAAAACTATTATGAACGTGGTATCAGATATGTTACCTTATGCCATACTTCCAACAATGATATTTGTGATTCATCTACTGACAGAAAAGGAAGTGAATACAACGGTCTTAGTGAGTTTGGGGACTCTGTTGTTAAAGAAATGAATCGTTTGGGGATGATTGTAGATGTTTCTCATATTTCTGATAGTTCGTTTTACGATGTAATCCGCCTTACCAGGGCACCAGTGATTGCATCCCATTCCTGTGCAAGAGCTCTTTGTGATAACCCCCGGAACATGAATGATGATATGCTGAGGATGCTTGCTGAAAATGGTGGTGTAATTCAAATGTGTATTTTAAGTGATTATGTAAAGACTCCTGAGCCTTATCCGGCCAGGGATTCAGCTTTTGCAGAATTAAGAAAGAAATTTGAAAATTTTGATGAAATGACAGATGATGAAAAACAGCAAGTACGGCAGGAATGGTCAGATCTTCGAAAGAAGTATCCCCGTAAACTTGCTACTGTTTCTGACGTTGTTGATCACATTGACCATATTGTAGAAGTTGCAGGAATAGATCATGTCGGAATTGGCACTGACTTTGATGGTGGAGGTGGTGTTGAAGGTTGTAATGATGTTAGTGAGATGGGAAATATAACTCTTGAGCTTGTAAAACGCGGATACACAGAAAACGAAATAGAAAAAATCTGGGGCGGGAATTTTATGCGTGTTTTCAGGGAAGTCAGGGAAAAATCTCAAAAGAGCAGTTAATCCTATTTTTATCCCGTAAAATCGCCCAAATGGGTTTGAAAGTCAGTTTACTATTTAAGTAAACGGGAGTTCTCTAAACATTTGCCAATGCGCTGTTCAGTGATTCAAAACGTATCTGGTAATCTCTTATGGACCGGCTAATTACTTCATGAGCTTCATCAATACCATAAGTGTGGGTGATTTCGCAATCTCTTTTATTTCCGGGAAGGTCTTTGTAAGTGAGGAAGTAATGTTTTAGCCGGGCAATTACCATTGGGGGGCAGTCGTCTATGTTTTTATAAGCTCCATAAACAGCATCATTGTTCAGTACGGCAATTATTTTGTCATCTGCTTCATTCCCATCTATCATCCGGAAACCACCTATCGGACGTGCCCTTACAAGTATATCTCCATGTGTTATCTCTTTCTCTGTAAGAATGCAAATATCAACTGGATCACTATCTCCTTTTATATTTTCATTACCGGTTTTTTCCTGGCTCAGTTCAGCTACCTTTTCTCCACTATAGGTCTGGGGAATGAATCCGTATAAGGCAGGGACAAGGTTTGAATACTTCTGGGGTCTGTCAATTTTAAGGTATCCTGTTACTTTGTCAACTTCATATTTTACAGTATCGGTTGGTACCATTTCAACATAGCAGGTTAATACTTCCGGTGCTTCACTCCCTATCTCAACCCCATGCCATGGATGTGATTTATACCGCAGTCCCATTAACCGTCCTATGGGATCCATTATCTTTGAACTCATAAATTTGTAGTATTAGTAATTTAGTGCAAAGTTATTATTTCCAGTGGAATAAATATAAAGATATGCAATCATTTACAGCAAGGGTATAAGCTTTTCCAATCCAACCAGCCTGGATCCTTTTAATAAGATGGTACTTTTAACAGGAGGGTTCATTTTAAAATATTCAATGGATTCTTCAATATTACTAAAAGTATGAATGTCCATTTCGTTTGTAACTTCTTTAAAATTGTTCCCTATCAGAAAAGTTTTAAGATCTGGTTTGTTTTGAATCAATTCTGCCATCCGGTGATGTTCATACCAGGTGTCACCTCCCAGTTCCAGCATATCACCCAGAATTAAAATTTTATTTTTTTCCTTTAGTTTAAGAAATTCATTGACTGAGGCCTCCATGCTTGTAGGGTTTGCATTATAAGCATCGAGTATCAGTGTATTATTCTCCGTTAGAAATACCTGGGATCTGTTATTTTGTGGAATGTATGATTCAACAGCAGATTTGACCTTCTCTGAATCCAGTCCAAAATATTTACCCACTGCAATACCGGCAACAAGATTTTCAAGATTATATGATCCGAATAGCTGAGTATTCAGGGTGTACTCCTCATTATTAATTTTCCAGAGAACCTTCAAAAACGGGACTGAATTAATTACACTGAAACTTCCGCAATTCTCAACTCCATTTGGATTATATGGTATTGTTGAATCTGAAGGTTTAAGAAGATCCATTAATCGCTTATTACCGGTATTTACAAAAATATTTCCATTATTTTTCCGGAGCCATTCATAGAGTTCCGCCTTTGCTTTCACTACATTCTCAAAAGAACCGAATTCTCCTATATGAGCGCGGCCAATATTTGTTATTAAGCCATGTGTAGGCTTGATAATTTTACACAGAGATGCAATTTCCCCCGGGTGATTGGCTCCGACTTCCACAATTGCAAATTGGGTGTCATTCTTAATCCTTAAAAGTGTAAGGGGTACACCGATATGGTTGTTGAGATTGCCTTTTGTTGAAACTGTTTTCCATTTCAGTCCCATTATAGTTGCAAGGAGCTCTTTTGTAGTAGTTTTACCGTTTGACCCGGTAATTGCAATCACCGGGATATCCATTTGTTCCCGATGATACATTGCAAGTGATTGCAATGTTTTCAGAACATCATCTACTAAAATGTATCTGGCATCTTTCTTATAAGATGGATTATCAATGATGGCAAATGAACATCCGTTTTCGAGAGCCAGGGCAGCATATTTGTTCCCATCGAAGTTGTCTCCTTTCAGGGCAAAAAAGATCAGTCCGTTCGTAACATTCCTGGAATCGGTAGTGATGCCGGAAGTAGCCAGGAAGATACTGTAAAGCTTTTTGATATTCATGGACTGCTAAAATAAAAAAAACCCCATTAAAAAATGAGGTTTTTTTATGAAAAATATTCTTTTTACATTCCAGATGGTGATCCTACCCGTATCATTGCACACCTGAAACCAATATCGTCACGAGATTTATTTTCATCCAGGAATCTTCTTGAACCTGGTGTTAACCAATAGGGTTTGTCTCTCCAGGAACCGCCTTTGTAAACTCTGGCTTTATCAGAAACCAGGGAATTAAAATCATTAGGATCCTGAGAATACATATTTCCTGATCCTTGAAGATTATCTGTATTCCAGTCAGAACTTCCATCTGGTTTCATTGATGACATTACATCACCGTCTTTGTAATTCCTGTTATCTGCTTTTTGATAGTTATGCCTTCCGGCTGCTTCATCAGCGCTAATTTCAACATAGCGAAGTCTTCCCAGGCTGTCTTTTTCAGCAATTGAGCCATCTTCATTTCTTGCTTTAACCTTAAAGATGTTTCCTCTGAAAGGGTTGAATTCATCAACTTCATAGCTGTTTTGTTGCCGGTAAACATCCTGAACCCATTCGTTAACATTACCTGCCATACAATAAAGGTTATTATCGTTTGGCCAGTATGATTTTACAGGGGCAGGGATACTTGCATTATCATTTAAATTGCCTGCGACACCCATCAGGTCACCTCTTCCTCGTGAGAAGTTTGCATAAAACTGTCCGCGTGATTTTCGGTTTGAATTTCTGAGGTAGTGACCATCCCACGGATAAATACGTCTTTCATAAACTCTTTCTTCAAAGGTATTTCCAATTAAAGCAAGAGCAGCATATTCCCATTCCGCTTCAGTCGGGAGCCGGTACCTGGGAAGCAAGATTCCGTCTTCCAGGTTCACCCTTCTTTCTTCTTTATTTGGATCCATGCTTGGAAGGTTCTGATTAACAACTCCCTCGTATTGACCTGCCAGATAAGATTCAGTGTTAAAGTTATCTGCATTTGCCTGATTTGGATCATAGTTAAGGATTCCCTGCTCAATCATTATTTTTTCGTTTACACGATCCGTTCTCCAGGAACAATAATCATTGGCCTGCAACCAGGTAACACCAACCACAGGATAATCATTGTAAGAAGGATACCTGAAATAATACTGAACATAAGGTTCATTATATCCCAAAGGACTTCTCCAAACCAGTGTGTCAGGTAAAGCATTATGGTAAACTTCAGGATAATCAGTATAAACCCTTTGCAACCAATATAAATATTCTCTGTAATCTACATTTCTGACTTCAGTTTCATCCATATAGAATGAAGATACAGTAACTCTTCTGGGTTCGTTATTGTAATCAAACATAACATCCTGTTCAACCCTGCCCATTGTGAAAGTACCACCTTCAATTAAAACCAGTCCCGGACCAGTCACCTGCTCATGACCTTCAACAACTTCGAAACCTCCAAATTCCGGATCGTTATAGTTCCATCCGGTGGTAGAGGAAACATCATTACCACCCTTGAATAAATTACAGGAAGTAACAAAAAGTAATCCAACAAGGATAAAAGGGATTAATCTTACTTTTCTAAAATTCATAATTTTACAGTTTTACAAATTATTTGAAAATTAGCTTACAAATTTACTAAAGTTCAAGCTTAAGTGAGTGTTTTTTCTTTATTATTAACTACAATACAGGTAGTTTTATTGTATTTTTTGCTTTTTTCATTTTATTATACGGCAAACGAACAATTACAGAGACCTCATGTGCTCCCCCCGCAGGGTTAAATTTTGTCCGGTCACCGATGTAAACATCATAACTGTACGCAAGATTTATTAAAAGGTTTGAAAATCCAATGGAAAATATTAAAGAACTGGAATCAAATTGAAAGTCATGGCGCCCTGTAATTCCGGCAGAAACCTGTTTTTTGTTAATAATAAAACCATAGTTCAGGTGTTGGAAGGTTTTTTGACCCAGGATGCTGATCAAAGGGGTCAGTATCCAGGCCTCTTCTTTTTTTGAAGTTCCTGAAAGATAAATATTTCGTGCTAAATGGGCAGTATATTTTCTTGGCAAAGCAGCATTCTCATTACCTGAATCAGACTGAATGGGTTGAGTCAGGTGAAAAACAGCAAGTCCACCGAACCAGTTGCCACCATAACCGGTGAATCCTACAGAATAGTCCATAAATAATTTTCGCCCGTCGCCTAAAACTTCCTGAGTTGGAAGCAGGCCTCCCCCAGAGGGATTTATCATGTCAGGAAAAATTAGTAAATCATTATTTACATTTCTTTGGTTCAGTGAAACCTGGAATCCTGCCTGTATATAGAAGTTATCTGAAACTCTGAGATGATAAGCATAAATAGCTGAGAAATGGAAATTATTTATCATGCCTTTTCCCATGTAATCATTAAAAACAACAAATCCAATGCCTCCGTGTAGTACTTCTACAGGCTGGTCATAGGATGCATAAAATGTTTCATACCGGGTAAGGGAGCCAGGCCATTGGTTTCTGTATATCAGAGAGATCCTTTTTTCCTGAAGGATACCTGAGAACCCCGGATTCCTGTACAAATACGAGGATGTGTGCTGGGAAAATACAGGATCCTGGGCATTTGAAACGGTTGCGATCAATAAAAAGAATAGCAAAAAACAATCTAACCGGAATTGGAAAAGCATCCTGATTAATTTGACCCAAAACAGTCTGGCTACTTTTTTTGTTCCTGAAAGTTCAATCTTTATTTTCATAAAACAAGTAATTTCGCCCTAATCTATTGGCATTGATAAAAAAAACCAAAGAG